>CAYLSF010000110.1:0-11699 GCA_964385675.1 uncultured Saprospiraceae bacterium | reverse complement strand
TGTCGTATTCACAGGATAGAGTCGTAAATGTTATTCCTTCTACGGATACATGGTCATTTGACGGGTATCCAAATGGAGAAATTCCCGTTGTTCGACTACACATTTACGATCCACTATATTCCAATACAGATGATTTAACTTTAAACCCTAATTTGATTCAACTAACGCCAAATCCAGCGAGAGATATTTTACAAGTGCAAATTGACATGGATGAAGTGATAGAAGATGGAAAAATCCAAATTGTAAATTTACAAGGGCAAGTTGTACGTCAAATAACGGTAGGTCAAATACAAAATGAAATCATTTCTATCGAGATAAATGATTTACCGAATGGCAGTTATTTTCTAAATCTACAAACGGAAAGAGGTCAATTGACGAAGCGATTTTTGAAGATTAGGTAACATTAAATTATAGCGATTAACGACTAGAACTAAAGGGTTTTCATCTGTTGAAGTATTAAACCGACGAAAACCCTTTATCAACTATAAACTATCCTCTTTACTTTACTCAAATTAGCGTTTTCATTACCCTAATTCGGTTAAATCTTTATCTCAATACTTCCTTAAAGTTTCCAATTTCTCCTTTAACCGTTGCACAGGCAAAAAGTCTTTTTCTAATACTTTTGAAAAGGGAACAGGCGTATCTAAACTCGCACAACGCAGAATAGGCGCATCCAAATACTCAAATAAATGCTCTGAAATATAGGCAGCAATATCCCCTGCAATGCCTCCTGTCTTGGTATCTTCTTGAAGGATTAGTACTTTATTGGTCTTTTTCACCGTCGCTTCAATGGCATCATAATCTAAGGGCAATAACGTTCTCAAATCTACAATATCAGCGTTGATATTGAGTTCTTCACAGACTTGAACTGCCCAATGTACGCCCATACCATAAGTGATAATAGATAGTTCTTTTCCTGCTTGTGCTAAAGCCGCTTTACCAATTTCTACGGTGTAATAATCATCAGGAATATCAGCGGTTAGTGTACGATACAAAGCTTTATGTTCAAAATATAAAACAGGATTTGGATCTTCAAAAGCAGCTAATAATAATCCTTTAGCATCAAAGACATTTGAAGGATAAACAATCTTCAGACCAGGCGTATGAAAAAACCAGGCTTCGGTGCTTTGAGAATGAAAAGGCCCTGCCCCTGTTCCTGCCCCTGATGGCATCCGAATCACCACATCTGCATTTTGTCCCCAACGATAGTGTATTTTAGCGAGATTATTTACAATTTGATTAAACCCACAGGTTACAAAATCCCCAAATTGCATTTCCATCATGGCTTTATAGCCATTAATGCTTAACCCTAAACTAATCCCCACAATAGCACTCTCACACAAGGGGGTATTCCGAACCCTAGCTTTTCCAAATTCTTTGACAAATCCATCTGTGATTTTAAATACCCCGCCATAGTCTGCTATATCTTGCCCCATCAATACCAAATTATCATAACGCTCCATCGCCTGCCATAAGCCATCTGAAATCGCATCAATAAATCGTTTGGAAGACGCTACTGCGGAGTTGGGTAAATTGGTAGTAGATTCATGATCGGCATAAATATCCGCTAATTCTTTAGGAATAGTAGAATTAATAGGAGGTTCAGCATAAGCTCTTTTTACGGCTTGATTAATTTTTGCTTTAAGTTCTTTTCGTTGTGCCCCTATTTGAGTAGTGGTTAAAATACCCTTTTCAATTAAGTAGTTTTCAAAATTTTGAAGGGGATCTTTAGCTGCCCAAGCCTCCATCAATTCTTTGGGAACATATTTAGTTCCAGAGGCTTCTTCATGTCCTCGCATTCTAAACGTTTGACATTCTACGAGTACAGGATGCGGTTTCTTCCGAATAGATTGTGCCAATTTATGAATGGTCTGATAGACTTCTACGATGTTATTACCATCTACAATGACCGATTTCATACCATATCCTATACCCCTATCGGCTAGATTTTTACAACGATATTGTTCATTAGTTGGGGTCGAAAGTCCATATCCATTATTTTCAATGACAAAAATAACAGGCAATTGCCAGACGGCTGCCACATTGAGGGCCTCATGAAAATCGCCTTCACTCGTTGCACCTTCTCCTGTAAAAGCAACAGTTACTTTATTGGCTTTTTTTAGTTTGTGAGCTAAAGCAACACCATCCGCTAATGCCAGTTGTGGTCCAAGATGAGAAATCATTCCAACAATGTGATGCTCCTTAGCTCCAAAGTGAAAAGACCGATCTCGTCCTTTGGTGAATCCTTTGGCTTTTCCTTGCCATTGTGCCATTAGGCGTTCCATTGGCACATTTCGGGTGGTAAATACCCCCAAATTTCGATGCATGGTAAAAATAAACTCATCTTCTTGTAGTGCGGCTGTAACCCCTACAGAAATAGCTTCTTGTCCAATTCCAGAAAACCATTTACTGATTTTCCCTTGTCGTAGGAGAATCAACATTTTTTCCTCAATCATACGGGGTTTGAGGAGTTGTTCATATAAAGACAATAAACGTTTTTGACTCAGTCGTTTAGGCTGATAGTTAATAGCAGATGTCATAGCATTTTTTATCCAAGTTGTCTGTAATCGGTTATTTGATTTTCCGTTTACTTCCTAATTTGATTTCAACGTATAAAATATGAGCATCAAATATAGGTAAATGCTATATTAAGTTCAACCTTTCTGAGTTAGAATCAGCGATTACTACGTTAAGCTTTTATTACCACCTTTATTATCCTTTCCTATGGCTATTTCTCCATTTAGAATTGCTCCTTCTTCTACCAGTAATTGCTTTGCACTCACATTACCATCTACTTTGGCAGTGCTGCCTAATTTGAGTAAATCTTTTACGACTAAATCTCCTACAAATGAACCTGTAATTGTAGCTTCATTGGTTTTTATATTACCTTCTATAACCGCTTGTGTACCCATAATAATACGAGCTTCACATAAAATTTCGCCCTTTATTTTTCCATCTACCCGTGTATCGCTTTTAGAGTTAAACTTTCCTTCTATGATTGTATCGCTTACAATTACACAAGTACTAGGTGTTGTATTCATTTTCTTACTTCCGTTTGAATTTAATTTGGATTCCGTTGATTTTGAATTATTTGACTTGCTACTACCAAACATATTTTGATATGATATTTAGATGGTTACTAAAAATAGAGTTGAGTTATTTTAAAAGTGAAAAGTCCGTAGGACTATGGATAAATTTAATAAATTAAACGTAGGAATAGGCATGGAGTCCTAAAAGTTTTTAAAAAATCTTCATTTGGAACGGAACAGTTTTAATTCATTCTATACTTTATCAGTAGGTAAGGCATTGGTGATTTCGTTTAATTGACGCTCTGTCCATTGAGCAATCAGCGATTTAAAATGTTTAATTTCTTGTTTCCCTAGGTTAATTCTATCTAAATATTGTTCAAATTTTTTTCTTAAATGTAGAATATACTGTTGTATATAGTTTAGTATTTTGACATTTTGAGCAGATATTTTCTTTTTAAAAATTTGGGTGAAAATATTTGGTTTCTTTTGAGTCGCATATACTTCAAAAGCGTGTAATACATAAACCAATTGACCAAACCTAATTCCTAGATCATACATCTTGAGTGGATCTACACTGCGATTTATAACAAGCGTACCATTCTTAAAAATCAATCCCATAAATTTAGAATAGGCTTCTGTATAAAAATTAAACTGCTGCTGAAGGTTATGGTAAGGAGTTCTATTTTGTTCTCGCTCAAACTGCGTGATGACTAATGTCCATATTGGTTTTAAATCCATTTTATGCTCACGGGCAAATTGTATAGCGGCTAAAAATGCTCTAGATTTTAAACTTTGGTTCAATTGCCAATAAGAAAAACTTCGTTGTTTATCTTTTGAATAGGTTGGAATGGCGTCAAATGCTTTTGTTAAAGGTTGTAAAATGTTAACATACTCCCATACAAGGTAGGACTGCTGTTGTTGTTGAGTAGCGGACAGCACTTTCTCTTGATTTGAATATTCCAATAATAATTCATATAAAAATAAAATTGTGGGATTTTTCCACAAAATTGTACTGTTTTTTAGAGATGATTGCATGGATATTTTCTTTAAGTCACGGAATATAACGTATAAACAAATATACATTTTTTGTTGCTTGAAATCAATTTGTGACATGGTTTTGTGAGTAAATTGTAATCCAATAATGACTTTATATTCAACAGCGTTATACGTTTATATTTTATTCCACAAATCCTAATTACAAATCCCTACATCTTATTTAGATTTCTACTATCTTTGTAGAACTTTTTTAAGTGAAAGTATATTAGATTCAACATATTAATCATTTACCCACGTGACGGAATTGGTAGACGTGCAAGGTTGAGGGCCTTGTGTCCGATAAGGACGTGCAAGTTCGACTCTTGTCGTGGGTACAAACTAAAAACACAGTATAATAACACACTATAAATCAATAGTTTATAGTGTCCTATGAATGAAGATCAAAAGGTTGGAACAGGTAAGGAACTAGTTAAACAACTAAATCTTATTCGTATGGCACTAAATGACATTATTATAGATGTTTCTAAAACTAAATTATACAGTTACGATGGTGATCCCCGTCATCGTTGGATAATTTCTTATAGTGTGTATGATCCCAATGTTAAAAAATTGGTTAGGCGGTCGATAAAATTTAAAAAACCGTATGATCCCGTTGAGCGGTTGAAATTTGCTAAGGAAAAAATGAAGCGACTAAATAGGCAGTTGTCGCTGGGGTACTGTCTGCCACTAAAGCCAACTAACGAAAAATCAATACAATCTGCTTTTGAGGATATTTATAAAATATCGTCTGTTCGGTACTCGGATAGTTCGGCGGTTTCTATATCGTTTGAGTATAGAGATTTTTTGAATTATTTGAAATTAGAAAAACGATTAAATCGAAGTATTCGGGAGTTAACCAAAATGGATTTAATCGGATATCGGGATTACTTACTAACGACTAGGGGAGTGGGGGCAAGTACAGCCAATAGTTACTGCGGTCATATCTCCACGCTCGTAAATGATATGATTGAACGGGAATGGATAGAGGATAACCCATTTAAAACCATCAGGCGACTAAAGGAACAGGACAACACAGCTAATAGAGCATTAACCAAAACGGAACAGGAACAGCTGATCGGGTACTTCAAAAAAGAAGGTAATCAGGCGTTACTGTTGTTTGTCCAGTTGTTGTTTTATATGTGGATTCGTCCTAAAGAGATTGGACAACTACAAGTCAAAGATTTTGATTTGGATAAAATGAAAATTTGTGTTCCTGCCAATACGTCTAAGAATAATAAAACGCTTTGGATCTCAATTCCTAAAGCCTTTCAGGAAGATATTAAAAAACTGCCGTTTGGTAAATATCCATCAGGATATTATCTATTTGCAAAGGATGGTCAAAATGATTTATTTGGTTTAGAACCATTTGATAAAAAACGATTTTCTAAATTACATAGACATAGGAGAGATAAATTAAAATTATCTAAAGAGGTAACGCTCTATGGGTGGAAGCGTACGGGCGTTTATTATGCTGCAGTAAATGGCGTGTCTATTCATGCCATTAAAAAACATGGTCGATGGAGTTCCTTAAATGAGGTGGATACCTACTTGGAAAAGTCGGGTATTAACTTTTTTGAGGAAACGGAGATACAAAAAATGCCGTCTATTTTTTGATTAAATAATTGATAGGGTAGGGGAGAGGTTAAATAAAAAATCCGTTCTAAGCAATTGCCTAAAACGGATTTTAAATAAATATGATTTGAAAGTGCCAACACTAAAAAATACACTTGGAATAAAAAGAGTACCTTCTCTAATTGGATGTAGGTGGCGGTATTTCTAAGGTTTTGCAGATACTTCGACAAGTAAATTTTTTTACGTTTGGGTGTCTTGGTACTGTTGTAGCCTTTCCATTATCAAGATTTTCATAAATATCATGTTTACTACCATTTCTTTTTAATTCACAATTGTACTTTTTTAGGTGTTTTATCAGGGCCTTTCGTTTCATGACATTGCAAATTGTTTAGGAAAAGTTAAAGACTCCGTTCTAATTTTATTACTGGCATTAGATTTAATTAACTTCTCTTCAATCTTCGCTTGTTTGTACAACATAAATTCTTTAAACGCATCTAATAGATTTTCTCTTGCTTCTTCGTAAGTTTCTCCTTGTGTTATTACTCCCTCCATTTCTGCAATGTACGCTACAAATCCCCCTTCTTCTTCGTCTTCAACAAATACGGCTGTTAATTCAAGTGGATTGATAAAAAAACTTAACAACCATCCTATGAATTTATTTTTGATCATAATCATAATAACAATGGTTTTTAGATTTGAAAATGTGATTTAACTGGTATAGGTCTTATAATTAAGGTGTTTGGATAACAAATCGTAATCTTAGAAGTTCCATGCTTTATACTAAACGTTACGTTTGAGACTACAAACGTAACGTTTAGTAACCAAATAATCAACTGATAATTATCATAATTGTATTAATTATTACGATTTATAATGGTTTATTATCATTTATATTACACTTTGTAAGGGTTGTTATCAAAAAAGTAATATTTCTTAACGTTTCATGTTTTCATATTTAACAGTTGTTAGATAATCATGATTAACCTACAAACCTTGTACCCCGTGGATCTACACATACAAGATTTGTAACCCCTCTTCAGATGAAATACAAAATTTGTAACAACATCCGGAAACACTTTCAAGTTTTGTAAATATTCTATATCTTGCGGTTATTATTGGATGCTTTTTATATTTTCCTCCTCTCACATTAAGGAAAATTTATGATAAGGGTTTGTGTATGATGTATAGTTGTGAGAGGCTGTGCGGATTATCAAGCCCGTTTTTTATTTATAGTTATGTCTAAAACTAATGACTTACAACCAACCAATTTAGAAGATTTGCAGATCGTAAAAAATGGGATTTGTGATTTTTTTGTAGATTACAATGTAATTGAAATGCTCAAAGAAGCTAATAAGATAATAATTGCTTATGAGCAGTTAAACGAATTTGAAAAACGGATCGTACTCAATGAAATAAAGTGTACGCCTGTTGGACTTTTTTTTAAAACTTATTAAAATTGGTGTTATGAAACTGGAAATAACAGAAGCTCAACTAAACGCCATTAAAAGAATGGCAGATGATATTGAGGCAATGTGTGGGGGGTATGATGATGAAGTTGAAATGAATTTTCAAAAAAATCTACGACTAGTTGATAGATTTTTGAAAAAGAATAATTTGAGTAGATAGTTTTGTAATTTACTGATAATAAAAAGCCTTTCCACTACTGGAAAGGCTTTTTTAATATTCCCCTTGGAAAGTTTCAAGGTTTGTAAACTACATCGAGGTGAATTACAAACTTTGTGATTTTGCACTGAGCTCAAACTTAAACCGTTTGCCTTCTCGGTTGGTCGTGTTGTCTTGCTCGGTCGATGACTCCCAATAGGCTAAATATAAAGCGTTCAAAGTATTTATAAATCAGATTGTAGCACAATATGGCAGCGGTGACTGATATATACATACTAATGAGCTTGACATTTAGAAATAATCCTAGTACAACTCCTAAGCAGATGGTGAAGCCAAATAAAAACGGCTCTACTTTCTTTTTGCCTACTTCTTTAAATACGATGCCCTTACAGGCTGTAACCAATATCATTGTAAATAAAAATAAGGTTACATTGAAATTTGCAATTAATTCTGACATAATAAATTCTAGTTTAAAAGTATGAAATATGAAATTTAATTGAGTTGTGGCTTATAGCTATAGAGCATATTAGCCGATTTTCCCAATTTTGATATTTTGCTTAGTATGGTGGTTAGTGTTTTGTTGTCATATTCTACAACGCTATTGTAAGCGATGCCAAAAAAACAATTCTCTTGATGAACAATCAAAAGAGAATGTTCCATATGTTCAGATAACAAATTGCATAGTTTAGCGTGTTCCCCTTGTTCATTTTTACAATCTGTTATGTATAGGTATTCATTATTTAATAAATAGTCTATTGTTTTTTGATAGGGTGTTATAGATATACTATTTAATTGTTTAAGTTGTTTAAGCTGCTTGGGGAAGCGTTGATCTACTTCTATCCACAACCGATCCTGCCCGTTTTTTACAATCCTGAATATAAATGCTCGTTCAATTGGATCGTATTCAAATACAAAATTTTTCATGTTATAGACAATCCCGTCTTGTAACACATTTCGAACTGTTGATATATTTTGAAATTCCTCTCTGTGGTTCTCTTCTTCTTCAGGTTCTTCTTTAGATTTATTGAAAAAAGGTTTTAATAATGTGTATGACCAATGTAAAAGCGGTAATACAATGCTAATTATAGTTAAAATTATTACTTCTATTGCTTTGTGGTTCTCTCCTAAATACTCCATGATTGTTATTTTTTTGGTGAATGAATATATTTTTGGGATTGATTGAAAACGTATTTTTTTTTGCCTAAATGCCTATTTAATAACTACTACTTTATATGTTCTGTAAAATTTTGTGCCTTTTCGTCTTGCGGTTACAAATAAAAGTCCTGTGCTGTCCTGATCCTGAATTTGCCCGTATAAATTGGTAATTCGTGCTACTTCGTATCCTGTGAATGTTTCTCTCAAATCGTGCGTTGGATTGGGGTATGGTTCTCTACTGTAAACCGTCCGAGTGTTGCCAAATCTAATATATTTTACCTCGCTATACTCATAATTTCCATCAAAATCAATTTGTTTTAATCTGTAATAATTATCAGATAAAAACGGGATTTTATCTAAAAATTGGTAGTGGGTCGGCTTGATGGTGTTGTTGTTCCCTGGGACCTTGCCTATTTTTTGCCAGTTTTCCCCGTTTTGGCTTCTTTCAATTTCAAATAATTTGTTTTGGGTTTCGCTGGCGGTTGTCCAGTTAAGCAGTATATCCTGATTATCCGTTTTAGTAGCAGTAAACGCTGTGAGTTCTACGGGTAACACTTGATTTTTATAAAAGACGGTGTAGGCAATGCCGTAATGAATTTTATTTGCCTGATGTGTAAATGTAGTATCGTTGTATAGAAAATTGTAGCTAGTTTGATATACATTTAATGTGTCTCCTATGTGTGCAAAGGTGTTACGATATTTTATAGTATCTCCAAATTGCCAACGTCTGCCCGTCCTTATCCCTGTGGTGTCGGTGTGTCGCCAATATCCCTGTATTGAGTCCATAGGCGTTAATACAATGAAATTACTATCAGATAGGATGTAAACTTGTATTGTTGTGATTAGGGTGTCATATACTGGTTTATAGGTAAATGTAGTATAAAGCGAGTCGCAACAATTAAAATTTATATCAATATCAAATTGGTCTGTATTGTAAAATGACTGTTGATAAATGCTTGATGTGACTTTATTTTGATTGATTGTGATAGTATCAGCTAAATCAATCAAAGGTCTATCAAAATAGAAAATAGTCGTTTTTATAGAATCTGCGATTTCGTCTAATTGTATGCTGTATGATTTACTATCTAAGTAGTCTAATGAGTCGCTGATCGTTTCTTGACTTTTCAATAGTGAAGTGTCTAAAAATAGATTTTCGTTTCTGCTATTTAGTATAGCAGCCTTGATTGCTGCCCCTTGTGCGTATTGATTTATATATCTTGCACGTAGAAAATATTTATCAATCATGCCTGCTAATGCTCCACTTGTCCAACTTGTTGCACAACTATGTGCAATTTCACAAGAAGGGAGCGAAATATCAATTTTCGGGTGTATGGCTTGGTTAATGATGTTTTGGGCGGTGTCTCCTGCTGCTACTGTTAATACATTATCATCGTAATTAATGCTCATGGCTGCAACTTGCGTACTATCATTTGCAGCACTCATAATGTGTAATCTATCTCGTTGTGTGTATATTTTTTGTTTGTATTCTTTGCTATTTCCTGCTATGTAGGCGTTACTACTAATTTTTATAGAATCAGGATTTAGCCAAATACCCGATCCATAGTAGTAATTTTTTATTGGTGTATCGGTGAATTGTTCTATTAGTATTTGATTGTATGCAGCGTGTCCTGTTCCTGTTTGGTCGAATAGTCCTATATAGTAACTTTGAGAAAAGAGGACAACGGGCAATACTATCAGTATCAATAAAATGTGTTTCATATCTGTATGTAGTTATTTTTTACAGCGTAAATTGCTAGTTGTGCGGTGTTACGGCTGTTTGTTTTCTTTAATAAATTGGATCGATGTCCATCTATTGTTCGATTGCTTATATGTAGTTTGGTAGCAATTTCTTTAGAATTGAAGCCTTTGCAAATGAATTGTAGTACCTCAATTTCTCGGTTGCTCAATTTCACTATTTAATTTTGATATGACTATATAGATAGGTGTTTTCAAAAGTACCATTTCCAAAATCCCCATAAATTGGATCGCCGTTTTCATCGGTTCCGATCTGCTCTTGCACTAAAGTAGGATCTCCGTTTTCGTCTGCGGTTGGTGCTGTGGCAGTATAAGCTGCGATCGGTTTCGGTGGAATATTTGGAATTGTGAAAGTATTAACCCCGTCCCCTGGTCCAAATAGTGGGTTGTTTTCTGCTACTGCGTATAAATCAGGATAGTCTGATCTACTTAGTTCTTGCCCTAAGCATCTAAGATATTTAGATGGACTTTGGGGTGTAGTTAGGGTTTCGATTCTGCCGATCGTTCCTTCTATATCTTCATTGTTTAAATGTCTCTCATCACCGTTTGGCGTTCCATCCTCAATAAAAGCTAATACTTTATATTTTTGGTTTTCTCCTGCTTTGGGTGAATTTAAAGTAACATTTCCTAATTCTAAAGCCATTTTTTTAATATTTAAAAGATAGGGGCAAAACATTTGTTTTACCCCTATTGTGTGGTTAAATCAATTTTAATCTAAAAAAAAGTATATGAAACGAATTTTTTTAAGTCGTTAATTGACTGTTATCATGAGTTAGTATAACTCCATCATGTGCCAATGGTAACGACTGATCTAAAAATTTGCTTTAGTAAATCTCACTTCGTACCCTGTGTAGTTAGCTGCTGGAGATAAGGAAACGACTATGTTTGTACCGTCTGCTGAATATTGCAAAGGACATAAGGCAGAAGAACCTCCACTAGCCCAAAGTTCCATTTTTAATACGCCTTGACTGCTTGCTGTATCTGCAATAGTCATTGTACCCGCTGCTTGATTGTAAGCTGCACCAGTTATTACTACTGTTCGAGGAATTAATTTATCTTGCTTCGCTGCTAAATCGCTGTCGTATTGCTCTTGGTCAAAAGCGTCCTCTGTCAATACTTGTACAGTTGCTTTTGCTACGCTATTAGATTTTACGGCTTCGTAGTGACCTAATGAGTTGTCAATAGTGGCAATACCTCCTGCAACTTCTACTGTTGCAAAGAATGAGATCGGATCAGCTCCTCCTGTCTCAATTCTTAATACGTGCGTACCATCTGCAATATTTTCTGTTGCAAAAGTCAACTCTGATCCTGTCTCTGTGATTGCTCCGCTAACTTCACTTACTGTGCCGTTGTCCTGATAGCGTGAGAAATACCCATTTTGGTGTTTTTGGAAACGTTCACCAGCTTGTAGATTATTGATATTGCTTTCAGCTGTACCGATTTTTACACCTTGTTCATTTATTGCCGTGGTGTTCAATCGCTGCTGGGTGCTAATACCTTCTAAAGCTTTACCTGTTAAAGCTTTTTCCT
>CAYLSF010000109.1:0-11715 GCA_964385675.1 uncultured Saprospiraceae bacterium | reverse complement strand
AGGAACTAAGCCTTTTCAAAAGGGAAAAGGAAATCCTAAGCAGACAGCACAGACTATGAAAGATAAGCCTTTTGTTTCCAATACTAAAGTTGATGATACCTTTAAACCCTTATTGCGAGGTAGTTTAATAGATAGATATTCAATTTTTTGGGATAAAGATTACTGGATAAGTTATGGAGACTGGTTAGCAGAACCTAGATATTCAGCTAAATTTGATTCAAAAGAAAAAATTGTCATTAGACAAACAGGTGATTCGTTAATTGCTGCTTATGATGATAAGCAATTTATAGCGAGAGATAATTTGTACGTAATTCGAGATGATTCAAATCAGCACTCGTTAAAATATTTACTTGCAATATTAAATTCTAAATTATTAACGTGGTTTTATAGAAATATAATTAATCCCGAAGTAGGAAAGGCTATGGCTCAAGTTAAAAGAGGGCATATATTGAAAATACCTATTGCATTAGAAGAAACTGCTGATTTAAAAAAGTATGTTACTTTAGTAATTGATAAATCAAATAAACTTAGTTCAAAATCAAGTCGCTTCCAAAAACGCATAAAATCGAACCTCAACCTAGAAAAGCTATCTAAAAAGCTGCAAACCTTCTATGAGTATGACTTTAAAACTTTCGTAAAAGAGTTGAAAAAGAAAAAGGTGGTTTTGTCTTTAATGCAGCAAGATGAATGGGAGGAATACTTTGACGCCTATAAAACCGAGATTAATCAACTACAAGCCGAAATTGCCAAAACAGATAAGACCATTGATAAAATGGTGTATGAGCTTTATGGATTGACAGCAGAAGAAATTGAAATCATAGAAAATTCCTGATTCAAGGGGGCTAGCCCCCTTGAAAAAGAAGGAAGTCGTTTAAAATGATAACCATTTTTAAATAAAAAAATGCTAACTCATGCATAATCAACCAATAGAATATCAACTTCTCCATGATTTGGTTCAACTTATCGAACAAGGAAAAAAGCAAGTTGCCATTCAAACCAATAGTACCATGACGCTTATCTATTAGCAAATTGACAAGCGAATTTAGGAGGATATTTTGGGACAATTACAAAAACCAAAATAACCACATCCTTATCAACTCAACCTAAACTACCCCTCAAACTCCATCTGTCCCTGCGGCGATTGCAACCCTTCCACATTTCTATAAATATCACTTATCTTTAGGGTACAATCAATTGATTGTAAGGGAACGATTGCTTCTAATCCTAGATAAAACTCAAAGACCCAACCCAATTCTGTTTTATAAAAGACTTCAACGGAAGAGGTGTCTTGATTGATTAATTAAAACATATTCTTGAAAAGAAGGGAGTCCACGATAGCCATCGGAATTGGACGAGTGATATGACCTACTTTTCCACTCAAGATAAATGGTATTATCTGACGTTTATTATGGATGTCTATTCCTGTAGGATTGTAGGCTATAAAGCAGCAGATAACTTGAGAGCATTCAACAATATTGACGCACTTAACATGACTCTTAAGCTCAGAGGTATTGGTGATTATCAAAATCAATAAACAGATAACGGATAACCAATCACCAAACCTCAAATCCGCCCTTTCTCCTCATCATTTCCCGTCTTTCTACGTCTTGAACCTTTAATCTTATCGCTCCCTAGCTTCCAACTCACAGACAATCGGAACGTTCGACTTTCTCGTTGGTCTATAAATCCATATTGCTGATTGAGGTAATCGACATGTATCCAACTGGCATTGGAGAAAAATAAATCAGAAACGGCTAAGGCTACTGTCCCTCTATTATTCTCAAATCGCTTTTTGATGCCCATAGACACATCAAATGTACTGCCCAAAACCATCGTTCCTTGTACCCCTTTGGTCACATACCAACCCGATAACTCTGCGGACAGTTGATGCTTTCGAGATAGCGTAAATGAATTTTGAATAGAGCCATAAAATTGTAATCGCTGATTATTAAAACGGCTTCCCAAAAACTCAGATTGGTCATTCAACCAACCGATTTGAGTGACGGTATTCACATCCCACCATGGACGAATATGAAAAGGAATAACAGCATATACACTAATACTTGACGAGTTATCGACATTTTCATTTTTAAAAATCAGCGTTTCTGATTCGGGAATTTGCTCACTGATTTGTGTAATTCTATCCAATTGCACTCTGTAATCTAAACCAATAAAATATTCATGATTTAAGGTGAGATTTAATTGAGCATTGTGTGTGGTAGCAGGTCTTAAAAATGGATTTCCGACCATGTAGGTTGATGGACTCGTATAATATTGAAATGGATTTAACGCCCAAAAAGGAGGTCGTTCTATTCTGCGTCCGTAAGAAAAATCAACGGTTGTACCTTCCTTGACGCGATATAAAGCATACAGCGTTGGAAAGACTCTCCAATAATCTCGATTGACAATATCCGCTAACGTTAGTGAATTACCTTGTGTTTGTGTATATTCTCCTCTCAAACCAACTTGTATATCCAGTTTTTTCCAGCTCCTTTTGTAATTTGCGTATAACGCTTGAATATTTTCATCATAAATAAATTGGTTCGTACGGGTAGGATCGTTGACATAGGTATCATCTTCAAAAACTTGAAAAGCTAAGTCATTATCTGTTTGAATACCACTCAATTTAAAGCCAGTAGAAAATTGTGCTTGATTCGCCAAAGGGTGCGAATAATCCGCCTTAAAGGAATAAATACCAATTTGCTGTACCGCTTGACTCGCCCAATCTATATTTTCATCTTGTAAAATATTTTCTTGATTGTATAAGGTGGCTATAACCGATTGAGCTCGATTAGAGCGATAGGTGGTATAATCGACATCAATATTTAAGGTCTTACCCAATGTATCCAGTTTTCCATTGTAGTTTAAATTAATCGAATGACGAGCCGTATTACTGTTGGTGGTATTATTGGTTAAAATAGTAGAATCTATGGTTTGATTATTAGCAGAAATGGTCGTTGTAATTGCTCGATTATTTAAAGATCGGGTGTTGTAACCATCCCATCTTACGCCAATCACATGATTTTTATTAAGATTAAAATCTGCTCCTAGTTTGTAAGTATGGGGTTTCGGGGTATAATTTTTTTTATGGGTTAAGTTCCAATAGGTTGTATTATCCTCATTATTATAATGAATATATTCTTGTTCTAGTCCGTAAATTTTACTGATTCGATGGCTATAATTGCCATAAATATTCCAATTAGCAGAACGATAATTGAGGTTGGCTCCTATTCTGTATTTATCGTATACCCCTTGCGTATAACTACTTGATACATTTCCATTCCATCCTAAATTCCTATTTTTCTTAGAGACAATATTAATCAAAACGCCTCCTTGTGCATCGTATTTAGCAGGAGGATTGGTAATAATTTCAATCTTAGCAATATCCTCTGAAGGAATACTTTCTAGATACGCCTGTAATTCACTCGCTGACATTTGAATGGGTTTATCATCTATCAAAACCATTGCCCCCCGACCATTTACCATGACGTTGCCTGACATATCTGTACGAACCATTGGTGCTTTTCCCAATGTTTCCCAAGTAGAACCACCTATTGCTACAATACTATTACTCACGTCAAATACCATTCGGTCAATTTCTCGTGTAACCGTGGGTTTACGTCCAATGACATTGACTTCTTGTAGATTAACCCCTGATTGTAATGTAATCAACAATTCAATATCTGCCTTTATATCAATCTGTTGACTATAATTTTCAAAACCAATAAAAGAGGCTTGAAGGATATATTGACCCAATTGGAGATTTTTTAGTTCAAAGTAACCTGATGTATCTGTCATGCATCCTTGAACAAAAGAGGAGTCCTCACTCAGTACCGAAATCGTTACAAACTCAATCGGTTGTTGATGTTCATCTACCACCTTTCCTGTGATATGTTGAGCATGGAGGCTATTGGTAAATATTAAAACAATAAAAAGAAGTAAATTTTTCATGTGTAATGATTTTAAATATTTACCACAAAAATCTTTTAAAAATCAGTGTAGGTGGGTGAATGGACGGTTAATGATGGGTTAATGAGAAAAGAGGCTATGCTATAAAATTATTTTGGGAATGAGGTATTATTAAAATTATCCAAATTCTGTCAAAAACACTTTTGAAAAATATATAGAGATAAAAGGCGAATGATATATTCTGATCCCGATAGCTTCCCGTACAGTAGTCGGGAGGGACTGTTTCCTAATTAGAATTAAGTTAATGCACGGTTAATGACAACACATTATTTGCAATCAAAAGCACCAAACTCCTATTTTTGTTAGGTATGAAACGACCAACCAACATACAGTTACTCACTATCTTTTCAATATTAGCGATACTAATATTATCTGTCATCCAATATCGACTGACCACCACAACCTATCAATATCAAGACAAACAACTCAAAAGAGAAATCCAAAGAGCTGTTGACCAAATTACTACACAGCGACCTGTTTTTGATACGCTAGGGAATCAGACCTTACAGGGGCTACACATCACCATTCGGAAATATGCGGTTATTCAAGATTCCTTAAAACGGGAATTATCAAAGGTAGAAGGTAATCGACAAAGCTTGATTCAAGAACATATCATGGGGATTCGGCATCGATTTAAGGATACCTTGTTGAACTATCGGGATGAGCACTTAAATGAATTTTTGAATGACCATATCAATAGCGAACTCCGAAAGAAAGGTATTGAATACGCTATTAAATATGCCAATGTATTGACAGAAGTATTGGTTGGTGTAAATAGTACAATCGTAGATACCCTGTTTGCGGGGTTAGACCCGACTAAAGATGGTGTTCTATTTGCGGGTGTGCCTATTAATTTTGATAACAGTATTCGGATTAGTTCGGGGTATGTTAATTCAAGGGATTATGATGTAGCCGTTGATAGCATCTATAATAATAAGGCTAGGCAAGATACCTCTGGTTATGTTATTTCCTTTCGGACATTAGAGTATGTAGAGGTAGAAGATTGGGATAGCATTTTATTTCAAAAAACTTGGACGACTTTATTAGCGGCAATAGGTTCAATTGTCTTTGTCGTCGTTTTATTTTTTATCGCTTTACGCACGTTACTTAGACAAAAACGCTTAAATGACATCAAAACGGATTTTATCAATAATATGACCCATGAACTTCAAACGCCTATCGCTACACTTGGCATCGCGTCTAAAACCTTACAGCAAGAGGCAATTCTCAATCAACCTCAATCTGTTCGGAATATCGCTGAAACTATTGAACGGCAGCACTTACGCTTAAATAAATTGGTCAATCAAGTAGTCGAACAAAGTGTCTCTAGTGCTAATATCACATTGAATCTAGAAACTAAAAATATTCAGCATTTTTTGGAAACCACCCTTCATGATTTCAAAGTGAAACACTTGAATCATTCCATTCAACTCAACTCTAAACTACAAACTGAAAACGTTAGGGCTTTAATTGACCCTTTTCATCTTAGAACGGCGATTAATAATATTTTAGAAAATGCCTATAAATATAACGCAAAAGGTGTAACCATCACTGTCAGTAGCTTTGTAAAAAAAGAGGATCTATATATTAAAATCAAAGATGATGGAATTGGAATTGCACCCCGACAACAGTATTTAGTTTTTAAAAAGTTTTACCGTATCCCAACTGGCAATATTCACAATGTCAAAGGGTTAGGCTTAGGGTTATATCTATCAAAACAAGTAATAGAAGCACATCATGGAATAATTGAATTACAAAAAACGGCAAACGGTGCATGTTTTTTAATTAGATTAAAATTAACTCCCTCAAGTACAACATAGATATGAAAATCAAGGTGTTATTAGTAGAAGATGATCCAGATTTTGGGAATATGCTCAAGCAATATTTAGAGCTTTTTGATTTTGAAGTTACTCGGGTGTATGATGGAGAACAGGCTTGGGAAATGCTCGAAAAAAATAGATTTGATATAGGTGTTCTAGATGTTATGATGCCCAAAATGGATGGCTTTTCATTGGCTAAACGCATAAAAGCACGTTATCCAACCTTACCTTTTATCTTCCTCACTGCAAAAAAACTCAAAGAGGATATGATTCAAGGCTTAAAACTTGGGGCAGATGATTATATCGTCAAGCCATTTGATGCCGATATTTTAGTATTGAAATTAAAAAATATCTTTAACCGCTCGCAAATTACAACGCCTCCCACACCAACGCATATTCAAATTGGTCAATACACCCTCATTTCAGATAGTTTAATGCTTCAGTCTCCTACCCAAAATCATCGGTTAACCGAAAAAGAAATGCAACTCCTTTTGTTCCTTTACGAGCATCGAAATCGAGTGGTCAAGCGAGATGATATTTTAAAAGCCGTCTGGTCAGAAAGCGATTTTTTTACGGGCCGAAGTATGGATGTTTTTGTTAGTCGCTTACGGAAATATTTAAAGGAGGATATGAATATTTCTATTAAAAGTATTCGGGGGGTTGGGTTGGAATTTGCAGTAAAAAATCGGGAGTAGATTTTTGCATAGGGATAATTTAATAGAATAATTCTTTATTAGAGGGTAAGATATACCGCCCCCTTGGGACTTTTTCTACAAAAAAGCTATAATTATGCGTACCCCAAAGAGGTAAATTTTGAATTATGAGTAGATGATATAATTGGTTGTCTGAATTTTTTGTGGAATAGAAGTCATCAGGTGAGTTGTTTCCTAAGAATATCACTTTAATTGTTGACTACAATAGTTTTAAACAACTCATCTGGTGACTAATCACAAAATTTTTCAAAGAACCATATAATTTTATAAAAAAGCCATGTAGGCGTTAGTGACGAGTTGTCCGCCATAAGAAACCGATAACCAATAACTGACAACCGATAACGAACTTATTCTTTCCAAAATTTATTAACCATTGGCGTAGCGACTTTGATTAAAGAAGCGGTAATTAAACTAACGCCAGCAGCCAATAATAATAGAATTAAGAGGTAGAAATAATATTGTACGGTCCATTCAAAAGCTGTTTTTAGGCGAGAGGCAATGGAAATATCTCGTTCTGCCGTTTTAGATTCTTGAAGCGTAAATTTGACAGTACAAAATTCATTTTCCTCATTAAATGCTCCTAAACTAATCCCCAAATCTTGAATTTGATTCTCAATATCCAATATCTTCGTTTCCAATTCTACTAATTCACTGACTTGCCCACTTTTATTTTTGATGGCGAGTAGGTTGTTTCTCGTTTTCTCTAAGGAAGTTTGTTTGGCTTGCAAATCTTTATACTCACTTGTTTTATCGGTTTTGTTAATATCTAAAGAAACTAATTTCCCAATGTCTTTGAGTCGAGCGATAAATTCATCGAACTTTTCAGGGGCAACACCAATCGCTAAATGCAAATATTGATTACCCACTAAACCCGCACTTTTTTCAAATTGAATCAAGGCATTATGCTTTTTAATTAGATTCCGAGTTTGTTTCTCATCCTCTTTGAATTCATTCGTTACTGCTCCAAGTGTTCCAATTTTTTCATATTTCTGATCAACCGTAACAGGTGTCGTAATTGTGTTATTCGCTACCTGTCGCTTCATCTTGGTAGAAGCATAATTCCGTTTTGAAAATTCAAATTGAGGAACATAAGAATTGTTGGTATCTATTGTACCGTTTGGATAGGCTACAAAACCATAAATAAGACGAAGGATAAATAAGGCAAAGAAACCTATGATACAATAGGTTAGCCCTTTTCTGATAGACTGTTTCATGTGATTTGAGTTTAAAATTTGATGTAATATATTTCTATCAATTGGAAATTGAAAATGTAATAGGGGAGAATAATACTAAAAAATGAAATCTGGACTCGTTCATATTGCTCTAATAGATTAAATATATTTTGCCACGAATGCACGAATATTATTATTATCATTAATACATTACGACATTTTATTAGTGCATTAGTGGCTATCATGTTTATATCCAAAAAGGAATAAACATCAATTCACAGTAAACCTAGAAACATACAACACCTCAAAAGTATCTGCTTGACGAATAAATAGATAATACAACCCTTTATCCAAAGGAATTTCTCCATTAAATTTAAAAGTATAAACGCCATCTTTAACTGTGTGTTGTAAGGCAGTTTTCAATAAAGGATAATCATTTTCAATTGCAGAAGTTTCATTAGAATAAATAGCCAATTGATAATTTGGTGCTATCGTTGTTTGTCCATTGATTTTTAGGGGGATAAGCTTTTGGTATTTGAAAGTGGCATCTTTTTCAGGAAGCGTAACTGTAGTCGGATCTTCCTCTTCTGCTCTATATCGCTCTTGAATGATACCCTCTACCAAATCATTCGGCACAAAACGCTCCTTATTATCCAAAGAAGCAATGGGTTGATCCTCAGGTATGTCATCTACATCAATGGTTCGCTCTTCTGTCGATTCATTATTGTCTTTTGGAGTATTTGGTGTAGTCTGTTCTGGTGCGATTTCTTCAATAGTTGAAGGTACGTCTTGAGGCGTATTATTTTGTTGCTCCGTTTGTTGTGAGGGAGTATCGCTTACGATTGAGGTAGAGGTGCTAAAATATAAGCCATAAAATCCAATAGCAATTAACACGAACAAACTACCCCAAATCCAGTATGGGGAGCTGCCTGTCTTTTTTTCCTCTACTATAAATTCCGCTCCTAAATCCTTTAAATCTTGTCGTAATTGAGGATTCCGATTTTCAAAAAATCCTTTTAATTCTTTTTGAAAAGCTACTTCTTCTGTCAATTCCTTATCGGTACGTAAGCGTTCTTCAAATGCTTTTCGTTCATCGGGCGACATATTATTGTCAAGGTATTTATCAATGTCTATTAAATGGTCATCCATGACGCTATACTCATTTATAAGGTAGTTAGTTTAACTTATACTAATTGAATCAACAGTCAAATTACTACTTTTTTGATTCCAACTCCTGATATTTACTATCCGATTGTATCAATTGTTTCAGCTTCTCTCTACAGCGATATTTTCGAGTTCTTGCGGTATGCTCATTTTTCAATTGTAACCGTTCAGCAATTTCAGTCATTGATTTTTTTTCAAAAAACAAGGTTAGTAACTGCTTACAAAAAGCACCTAATTTTGAAAAGTTTGCCTCAAAAACGTTCTCCTTTTCTACATTCAATAAGTATCGTTCAATGTTCGTTTGATCAATTAATAGGTCGTCCTCCGGAATTGTCACACTTTTTCTAGCTTTTTTTTCAGCTTTATTATACCATACGTATTTATTGATGCTAAAAAGGTAGGTATAGAAGCTGCTTTTTAGCTTAAAATCAGGTGATTGCACATTTTCCATTAAGGCTAAAAGCGAATCCTGAAAAACATCTTGAGCGTCCTCTACAGAGCCGCCCTGTTGCAAAACGTATTGACTAATACGCTTGGCAAAGTTTTGGTAAATTGCTCTTAGTACCTTCCTATCTTGATTTATCAGTCCTTTTATATATTGCCCGTCTTGCAAGTCAGTGTTAGCTTATTTTGTAATAAGTGATGAGAAATAAATAACTAACCCCACTAAAGTCGTTTTTTTAATTTATAATTTCGTTTGAAAAATCTAGGAATAACCCGTTATTCTACGATTTTTCACCTCATTCTAAATCAAAATAACTTCCTTTTTTGGAACAACTAATTTATTTCTCATCACTTATCCCCTTCACTTTCGCTACTTCTAATATTTGTGTCAACCAAACGAACAATCTATTGTTACCTAAGCATAATAATGGAAACGTAACAATAGCGAATATGAATCAATACGAAAGTGATTATAAAAAATTACGATTACATCCTAATAAAATACTATTGACCTTATTGTTAATGGGGATTACAATGTTGTTTTTAGCAATGTCAGCCTCTTATATTTATCAACGAGTCACAGAAGGAATAGGTGCTATTCAATTACCTTATACCTTTTTGATTAATGCTTTAGTGTTAATGGGCAGTAGTTATACTTTACATCAAGCAAAGAAGGCATATTTGAATGATGATACAGAAGACTATAAAAGACAATTAACTTATACTTTGGGCTTGACCCTGCTTTTTATGACTGCACAAGTTTATGCTTGGGCAGATATGAGTGCTCAAGGTCTAATGCCCAACACAGGTCCAGCAGTCGGTTACATTTATGCCTTAGCGATTTTACATTTTGTACACGTCTTTGCAGGTATTCCATTTTTTGTCTTATTCTTAAAGACGGCTTATCAGCGTATGAAAGAACCTGTGAGCGTTTTAATCTATTTTTCAGATCCTGAAAAACGATTAAAGCTAAGACTACTAGAGGTTTATTGGCATTATTTGGATGTACTTTGGCTATTCTTAGTTGTATTTTTTACTGTCAATTATTTAATTTCATAAACTATCTCTAAATCATAAATCAAATTTCATTCCCTTGGCAGCTATTTTAAAGCCCGCTGCTGACACTTGTTGATACGCCTCACTTTTAGTGTTTAAAAGAGGGTTCGTGTGATTAAAATGGATAAAGTAAATCTTCGACTTTTCATCCGTTGGTAAATCTTTGAATAACTGCATAGATTCTTCTATAAAAGGATGTGTAATCAAACTCATATCTCGTCCAGGAATTTCTCCGTTTTTGAAGAATGTTCCATCCAAAAAAGCGTAATCTACATCATTAATCACCGCTTTTATATCCCCTTCCCACCTAGACCATTTATCAATATCTGGAATAAATACCGCTTTCTTACGTTTACCTGCGATAATAAATCCAGTCGTTTCTGAAAATTCATCCCGATGTGGTACTAAAAAGGGCGTGACTTCAATAGATTCTGAAAGCGAAATGGCTTTTTTGTGTTCCATTTCTTGAATCTCAATATTTTTTAAATCCACCAATTGACGCCAAGGGCCATTCATCGATAAATATCTCTTCATGCGAGGCATGGCATATACAGGAACATTTTTAGCCCCCATAGCTTCTCTTCCTAAATGCATCAGTCCTGTATAATGTCCCATATGTCCATGCGTTACGAAAATACCATTTGGTGCTTGACCTCTAGGGGACAAATTGGTTAGTACCTGATATTGTTCTTTAAAGTCGGGCGTGGCTTCAAATAGCCATTTTTGATTGGCTTCGGGATCGACTACGCCCAAAGCAACAACCTGTTCTTTCAAACTAGGATCACTCCAAACCGCCTCACAACAAGTCTTTTCACAACCAATTTGCGGAAATCCTGCGTCTTGAGCAATGCCTAAAATAGAAATATAAGGCTTATTATTAGAGATTGCGGTATATTCTTCCTTTGGCTTATCCGAACATGAATACACTAGACAACTTAGAAGGAAGTAGCGTAAAAATTGTATTTTCATAATTAGTTTCAATTCCACTCTTTTCAATTGTTAGGATAAATATTAATTTGTAATAATTTAGCTTTTCAATCCTAATTCCTCTCGAATTTGTGCTCTAAAGTTTTTACTATGTTTAGCTAAATCCAGTATCATTTTTCTCAATGAACTCGCATCATATAATTGCAATTCTTCTCGAATTTCTTGAATTGTTCCTGGTTTTCCACCTTTTTTAAAAGTCTGTCTATTGTTTCGGATATAATACAACACTGCTACTTCGTGCTTACAAAATTCCCCCCAATCATACGGACAGTCGCACTCATGATGGTAGATGGTATCATACTCATTTAAATGAATATTAACAGTATATTCATCAGAACCAGAGACAATAGCACTATATTCCCCTTTTTCAACTTCTTCAACCTCGTCTAT
>CAYLSF010000108.1:0-11752 GCA_964385675.1 uncultured Saprospiraceae bacterium | reverse complement strand
TGACGCACCATTCGACCTGTCGGATGATGTAGTAATTCGTTTAGAACATATTGAATAAATAAGTTACCAAAATTTTCAGAGGCATCTCGCGGCAGTTCATTCGGAAGATTATCAATCGTCATCATATCAATAGTATGAGATTGATAGGGTGTTTCAGCTTTTGCTGTTGCCGCATTATAACCAAACACAGGATTGGCAATCGTTGTAGCATACAACGTAGAGGGAATGGACGCAACAGGGGCAATATCACAAGTGACATCTGCAATGACTTCTATTTGAAAGTTATCCCCTTTCATTTCCTCTTTCGTAAAAAATTGAGGAGCAGCATTATCCCAATATATTCCATTTATCATAACATCGGCTACTTTTGCATAGGGAGCAAAAATGGATTTATACAGACTAGGCGTTGAGAAAAATTCAACTTCTTCATAGCCCTCATCTAATTTTCGTGCAGCATAATGATGACAGTCTAATTGTGTATAAATAGGTTCATCATACATTTTATCTAAAAAATCACGAGGCTCAACTCGTCGAATATTCATAGCATCAAGCACTTCTGCAGCCCCCTGCCCTACTCTACCTGTACCTGTCAATACAATTTTGAGATTAGGTAATTTCAATTGTTGTTTATAAAATTTCTTAGCCGCTTTGAAATCATGAAACTCCGTCATTCGAGGTAGTTCAAAATCACCTTTTCTTTTTGCGTAGGTCCAAATTCCATTGTGAGCCCCTACAATACCTGCCCAACGACCAAAGGCAATAACACGTTTCCCTTTATCATCTTTTAGTACTTCATAATCCATCATCTGGATATTTTTCTGCACCAATGCTTGTAGCAGTTTTCGATTATATGCCTGCTTTTTTATCGTATGAGAAAAGAAAAAGTAGGTTTTATCAGCAATCAAATTAGAAATTGGTACTTCTTTCACCCCCATTAATACATCACATTGCTCCATATCTTCAGAGAGCTTCAAACCTTCAGCAGCGTATTCTTCATCTTTATAGCAACGGTCGGATGAAGGTTGAATCCAGATTTCCACATTAAAATCTTTCTTA
Organism: uncultured Saprospiraceae bacterium; assembly: GCA_964385675.1. Lineage (GTDB taxonomy): Bacteria > Bacteroidota > Bacteroidia > Chitinophagales > Saprospiraceae > CAYLSF01. Next base: position 10,696 of record CAYLSF010000108.1, on the reverse strand, counting down.
ATCCTTGCACATTGCTTTGGCGTCAAAGGAACTCTTGTATCAGGAGGCGTTTTGTCTTCTCGTATAATTCCAATTCTCATCGTATGCTGAATTTTAATCCAAAAGTTAATTTTACTACTCTAATGCCGTGAATATAGTAAAATAAATGTTTACGCTTGAATTAAAATATTTGGAATTCTCTCTATGTCAATGATTCTATAGCAACCTATCGCTTCACGACTTTAAACCCAATACCTCGCCCATGTTTTTGAAAAATAGCTAGATTAATCCAACTCAATGCAAATTTTTCAAGTAAAACTACTTTACTGCCATCTCCAAAGTCATAACACGCTTCAAATCCTGCATCTTTAGATAATTGTGTGGCTATCACTTTGGCAGCGGTATTATCTCCAGCCATAAACATATCAAGCACCACTGAACCGTAATCAGGATTTTTCATATTTTCAAATCCTGTTGTATTAAAACATTTAACAACCGCTGCTGCTGTTAATGCCGCAAAAGCATGGTATGCCGTCGGATAATTTTCTGGTTTTGTGCGGATAGCATTTGTGGCATCTATAATGGTCTTTCCATTTACCGAACCAAATTGAGTCGCTAAACCTTCTGCATATTGTGGTGGTGTAGCCACCAATATGACATCTGCTAATGCAGCAGCCTCTGCTATGGAATGAGCAGACGTATTCGGATTATCCAATAATTGTTTTCCTTTAAAATTTTGGGTATCCCTTACCCCTAGCAGAATCGTATGCCCTACTTTTGCCCATTGTGTTGCTAATGCCCCACCTACATTTCCTGTTCCTATAATTGCAATTTTCATCATATTGAAGTTTTCAGTCAAGGAGAACGTAGATTCCCCTTGACTAATTTAGCTACCCACTAAAGGTATACAATATTAATAATCAATTGTTTACAAAAAACCCTATTTCACTACTGATAGCTTCCCGTAATCCCTCCCGACTACTGTACGGGAAACTATCGGGACGGGAGGGAATATGAAAACCGTTCACCGTTTGCCGTTAACCGTGTAGCTCCTAATTTCATTAAAAAATCTTTCTTAAAAAAACACCTAAATTATCTTGAGCAATCCAATCGGTTCCAAATTCTGAGAAATTACCTGCTATACCGAATTGTACTTTTTTATAATCAACACCTAATCGGACGCGTTGAACACTGAATACGTGATTTTCTCGATTAAAGAAATTGAATAACTCTAGACTAGAATAAAATTTCCAATGTTCTTTAATTTCTGGGGTATAGCGAAAAATAGAAAACCAGCTATATTCTAATTCATTTTTTAACGTAACAGATGCCAATGCAAATAACATCCAATCCTTTTTTGCTTTAAAAAAATGAAATCCTACATCTGACGCTGCCCCTGTTGCTCCTATTCTTCCCACTACACTACCGCCCAAACCTAGCTTCGTTGTATAATTTAAATAAGCCCCTGTGAAGACATCTGTATTATTATCATAATCCACCGTTGCTCGAGTTCTACTAAACATAGACCACTTTCTATCAGCATCCATGAATTTCAACCATTGTACATCAGCAAATAGTCGCTCATGCCCCACCATAACTTCTAAACTTTGTGCATGGATTTGACGATTAATTCCCAGTAACCAAACACAACTTAGCAGTATAATAATTACCTTTTCTCTCATACAATGATTGATTCATTTGGTGGATAAATATAATTCATAAAGAAGATGCTTTATAAGTCTTGATTATTTTTCTAGTAATTTAAGCATTTTGTAATTGCTGTACAACCATTCTAGCTGCAGCCGCACCAGAATTTTGTTGTTGCCCTGTGATTAAGTTTCCATCTGCAATGGCATAAGATGAAAAAGCAGGAGCTACTTTAAATGTAGTATTATTCAATTTATGTGCTTCATCTTCAATTCGATAGGGTTGAATTTTTTGACCTACCGCTTGATCTGCAATATCTTCTTCTGAATTAGCAAATCCTGTCCATGTTTTTCCAGCGACCAATAAAGTACCATCACTTTTTTTAGCATTCAACAATAACGTAGTTGAATGACAAACTGCGGCACTCGGTTTATTGGCTTCATAAAAATTAGCAAATAAGGTTTCTAGGGCTTGATTCCCTCTAAAAGTGTACATGGGTGCTTGTCCACCTACTAGGAAAATAGCATCATAATCATTTGGATTTACACCACTAATTTCAACGGTATTGGTTAATAAATCACCAAACCAATCTTGCTGCATATATCCTAAAGAAATAACATCGTGAGCAGAATACCCACTAGCGTCTGTTGGATTTGAATATCCATCCATTTCGATTTTACCGCCTTCCGTAGAAGCTAATGTTACTTCATATCCTGCTTCTTGAAATACATGCAATGGATGTGTCAATTCAGCTGCCCAAAATCCAATTGGCCAACCTGTTTGTTGAGAAATGGTAGGGCTACTCGCCACCATTAATATTTTACCTTTCATTGGCATACCGTGAGCGTGTACATACTGCTGATTTTCTTGTATCATTTTTCAGATTTTTAATTGGTATTGATTTCAATAGAAATAATCCATACCAGTTTATTGATTAAAATTGCTTGTTTAAAACTGTACAGCAAAACTAATCTGAAAACTTACGGTTATCAATATACTGACCGATAAGTATGATACTAACTTTTTGGAAAGTATATTGATAATCAAATAGATATAAACTATGCCAGATTTCTTATATAAAGGAAAAGCCTATTATAATCCTGTTGAATTTGCAATGGACAGATTAGGTGGCACTTGGAAAATGCCGATTTTGTGGCGACTAAAAGGAAAGATTTACAGATATAGTGAATTAAAACGCTCTATTGAACATATTTCTGATAAGATGCTTACCACTCAGTTACGAGAGTTGGAATCTGATGGGTTTATCGCTAGAAAAGTATATCCTGTAGTGCCGCCCAAAGTAGAATATAGCATCACAGAAAAAGGGAAATTGGCTATTCCAATCGTAAATACCATTCGAGAATTTGGTATTGATTTAATGATTTTAGAAGGGGTTGATGTTTCCTATTATCGAAAGGAATAAATAGAGGTATAACGTGCATCTAATTTTTCACCAATTGACTTTGTAGTCGCTTAGTCATCATGGTAATGATTCTTCGATTAAATTCCGCTTCCTGTTGATAATATGCTTCATATTCTGAAAGGGTAAAATGTCCAACAATACAACCAATGCAATAATTTCTAAATTTCATATCTGTTTTTAGGGTCTTATCAATGTATTGAAGTTGATCATGAGCAATTAAATTATCAAATTTGATTTTCCTTTTTGTACAGTAGGCTTTAAACACTTGTATCAATAAATCATTTTGGAATTTTAAAATTGGGCGAAGCGTCAAGTTCTGGAACTTTTCAAGTGTTGTTATGGGTTCTACTGCTAAATTCAGCTTCGGTCGAATGGACAATCGTAGTTCATCATTATTTTTCATAATGAATTAAGAAAAATAATATCAAAAGGTTTATCTATTCTATTTAAATCTTGTATATTTGCACCGCTTTTATAGAATAGGAGATAATTTGTGTGTTAGTTCATTCAAAATTAACCATTCATCCATTCAAAATTAAATAAGGCGAGGTAGCTCAGCTGGTTAGAGCGCAGGATTCATAATCCTGAGGTCGAGAGTTCAAGTCTCTCTCTCGCTACAAAAATTAAAGAAGCCCTTTTGAAGGGCTTTTTTTGATCCTCAAAATTATTGATTCATGTTTTACACATTCTTCAAAATTCCATTACTAAAAAATTTTATATTGGCAGTTGTGCAGATTTGGAAGCCAGATTAGAACGACATAATAAAGGGTATGTCAAATCCACCAAATCTGGTGCTCCAAATTGGGTTATTGTTTACAAAGAATCATTTGAAAGTCGTGCAGCAGCTCAAAAAAGAGAATATGCCATTAAACAAAAGAAGAGTAGAAAATATATCGAATATCTTATTCAACACAATCAATAACTCAACTGGTTAGAGCGTCCCGATTTCAATATCGGGAAGGTCGAGCGTTCATTCCGAAAGCTTTCGGAACGCTCTCGCTACAAAATGTCAGAAGCCCTTTTTAAGGGCTTTTTTTGATCCTCAAAATTATCTATTCATGTACCACACCTATATTCTTCAAAATTGATATTAATAGAATGAAACCTGTAAAATACTTAACAGTACCATTTAAATAATCTCCTTTTAAAAAGGCCATCAAAACAAGAAAGATAACTAATAGTTTCCACATTACTCCAAAGACTTCTATAAAAATCTATCAAAGGTAAGACAATGCTGAATACCTCATATTTTACGTTATTCTAGGTCTAAAATGTTATCCTGATTATCTGGAAATGTAGTCGATGTTTTAAAAAAATGGTCTAGTATAGGATGATAGACTAATAAGATAAAACTACTCAAAAAAGGAATAGAACAGAGAATGACAATTAATAATTTTAAACTATCCAAATTATCTACCTTGATAAAGAAATATCCATAGAAAAAACTAATTATACTCACTATAAATATTACACATAACATAGTGCTAAAAAGTAACCGACTTAAAGTATGTTTGAGTAGAAAACCAATACTTTTTTACCATAGACTTTAAAATTATCATAAATTGTTTTATACGAAACACCTTTTTTACGCATTCGTCTAAATTCAATTGCAGTTACCTTATTAAGCATTAATAAGAACGTTCCTAAGCTAAACAAAACAACACTTAACCCAAATGGAGCAAATTGATTTTTAAGTTCGGGATAGAAAAAGATATGGATAACATTTAAAATACTACCGACTATGGGTATCAACAAGATGAATCCTACAAAAGATTTTACGATACTCTTTTGATAATAAAATCCAAGTACAACTGGTAAATAATAGAATAGTACAATTATTATTTCAGATGTAATTTTATCCTTAGTCAAAAATGCCATCAATGTGGGAAAGATGACTAATGGCATCCACATTAGCCCAAAGACTTGTGCAAAATTATATCGAGGATAAGAAAGTTTTGAGTGCTTCATATTTTATGTTATTCTAGGTCTAAAATTTTATCGTAATCTTGATTAGTTTCATTTGGCTTATCGAAATAGTAATCTATAATGGGGTGGTATATTAACAGTATTATGCAGAGGAAAAAAGGTAGATAGCTAAAAGTAAATAAGATTGAAAAACTGAGCGATAAGTTTTCTGAATTTAAATATTGAGTCAATAAAATATCAAATAGGTAAACAGAAGTTAAAAAAACTAGAATATGAAGCCCCCATTTTTGTTTAAATAATAAACTGAAAAAACATACAATGGAAGTGATTAAGTAAAGATATAAAAAGGTGTTTCTAGTTGTAAAAACATCAAATTCTATAAATCTAATTTCATCTGTGTAAAAACAAATTAACGCCAATGTAATTAGAGCGAATAAATATGAGGGATGGTAAGAATTTATTAGAAAAATTGTTTTGGAACTTATTTTACTAAATTCAGTTGCATAATTAGTTAAACTATTATCTTTCCTTTGGAATTCTATTTCTGTACAAATGTGGAATTTAAATAAAAATAAACTCAATAAAATTAACAATTGTCCGAACCTAGTTAACTGATTTGAATAATCTGGCGTTCCAAGTGTTTGAATAGGAGAAATTAAACCATAAATAATGATAATAATTAATGCTAAAAGATAAAACCCTGCTAAGTATTTAGTAAAATATTTGAGATAATAGAAACCTAATACAACAGGGAAGAATAATATGGTTGCTATTAAATGTATTACTAGATAACTCTCAAGAAAAGCAAATATAATAGGTGATAACCACATCAACCCAAAGACTTGTGCAAAATTATATCGAGGATAAGAAAATGTTGAATGCTTCATATTTTACGTTATTCTAGATCTAATATTTTATCATATTCTTCGGCTGTTTCTGAATAGGGCATAAAATAATAATCAATAATTGGATGATAAATCAAAAGACTAAAACTAAGACTAAAAGTACCGATTATTACAAGAATTATATTGTAATAAGATTGATTTTCAATACGACCTAAATCAACACTATAAACATCTTTAAGACAATACACTAAAACCATCCAAGCAATAATAGTACACAGACGACTCCATTTTTGTTTCATACTGAAACCAATACCACTTAAGCCAAATGTTATAAATATCAGTAAATTGGAAACTGCTATACTATGTCCATTTAATATATTTTCTATATTGAAATGCCACAAATTCTGTATAGTATATATACAAGGACATAACATGATGATTGAAAAGAGATAAAGCGGATTAATTGTATTTTCAAATGAGTTCCTTTTGGGTTTAGGGAATCTTGGAACAGCTAAATAATAATCTACTTCCCTGTTTTGTGGTCTCAATAGTTCAATACTTGAACATTGATTGAACATTAATAAAATCAGACTGATTAAAAATATACATAATGGTATATCAGATGAAAAAGAACTAATAATTACCAAACATAGTAAAATGGTAACAACTGTGCGAGCGAATTTTTTCTTATTAAGAAATGCGATGGTAGGTGTAGTTAAAAATAACAGTAAGGGTATATAAAATGATTCGGTTTGAACGAGTGAAAAATAGGATACGATTAACGCTGATAACCACATCAATCCAAAAACCTTATAAAAATTATATCGAGGTGTAACGGTCATAAAAAATGAGTTTAAGTTTCAAAGTATCCTTAAATAATTAAAAGTTAAAAATTAACAATTAAAAAGCATTACTTATCCAAAATATCGTCAGACTGAAAGAAATTTTCGTCCAACCCAACCAACATTAAATCTCTATTGAGTAAAAGTAAAATGGAGATGCAAACTGTATAGATAAATAATGCCGCACTCAGTAGTTGAGCATGTGGATAACTTGTGCGAGCATATTCCAAAAAGAACAAAACCAACCATATCACCATACCCGAAATAAAGATTACTAAGGTGATAATTTTAGCCACTTTATTTTGTAATAAAATCCCTAATCCCGCAATCGCTCCCAAAATCGAACACACCACCAATAATGTAAACTGTTCCGTCCAAACAATCGGTTGACCCGTTTGATAAGATTCAAATAATTCTACCCCAATAAATGGAATTGCCACAAAGCATGGCACTAAGGTCAAAATGATAAAGAAATTATTGATGTAGTAAGCTTTCATAGTTCGAGATTCGACAATCGTCCCGATAGCTATCGGGATTCGACAATCGAAAAAAGATTTTATTTGAAAAATTATTCGTTACACATAAATTTCATCGTCCACTGTCAAGTGAAGCGAAGCGGAACGACCGTCCACCGTCTACCGTTCACCATCCTAAAGATATTCCGCCAATTCCTCCCAACGGCTTTCCTTTGTGGCTAAATCTGTTTCTAGTTGCGACATCTCTTTTGAGAGTTCCATAATTTGATCGCCCGAAAGAGAAGTATCACCAAAGGCTGCGGTGATTTCCTCCTTTCTTTCCTCTAATGCCTCAATATCGGTTTCTAACTGTTCAAATTCCTTCTGTTCTTTATAACTCAGTTTTCGCTTTTCTTGTTGCTTCGGCTTAGATGGTGCTGCTATTTTTTGTTGCTCTTGTTCCGCTCGTTCTAAGCGTTTAGCAGCCAATTCTTGCTCTTTTTTATAAATCTTATATTCCGTATAAGTGCCGTTATAATCTTTGATTTTACCATCGCCTTGAAAGACAAAAAGGTGATCTACAATTTTATCTAAGAAATAACGATCGTGCGACACCACAATTAAGCATCCTTGAAATTCCATCAGAAACTGCTCTAATACATTGAGTGTCAAAATATCCAAATCATTCGTCGGCTCATCCAGAATTAAGAAATTCGGATTTTTAAGTAAAACCGTTAATAAATATAACCGCCTTTTCTCTCCACCACTCAATTTCTCTACCAGTAAACGGTGCTGACTCTTAGGAAACAAAAATCGCTCTAAAAACTGTTCGGCATACATTTTTGCTCCGTTTCCTAATTCGATATAAGGTGAAATTTCGTTAATCACCTCAATCATAGTTTGATTATCTTTCAGGCTTATACCATCCTGTTTGTAATGCCCAAACTCTACAGTGACTCCTATCTGAACCTTTCCAGAATCAGGTCGAAGTTCTTCTGTTAGCATTTTTAAGAATGTAGATTTTCCTGTTCCATTTTCACCCACAATTCCAACTCGCTCTCCTTTGGCAAATTTATAACTAAAATTTTCTACCAATTTAAAATTCCCAAATGCCTTATTGATATTATAGAGTTCTACTATTTTTTTACCCAACCGGGTTTGTTTGATATTGAAAGCAAAAGTAGGATCATGTATTTTTTGAGATGCTTTTTTCTTTAATTCCACAAAGGCATCCATTCTCGCTTTAGCTTTCGTTCCCCTAGCTTTTGGCATTCTTCGTACCCATTCTAATTCATCCACCATCAAGCGTCTTGACCGCTCTACACTTCTAATTTTAATTTCCGTACGGATACTTTTCTGTTCTAAATAGTAGGAGTAATTCCCCTTATATTTATAAATTTTTCCTCCTTCTAATTCAATGATTGTATTACAGACTCTATCTAAGAAATAACGGTCATGCGTCACCATAAAAATGGTTAAGTTGACTTGTTCCAAGTAATTTTCTAACCATTCTACCATTTCTAAATCCAAATGATTCGTAGGTTCATCCAGAATAATAAAATCAGGTTCATCAATCAAAACTTTCGCCAAAGCCACCCGTTTTTGCTGACCACCCGACATTGTACCCAATTGTTGCTGTATATTATTGACCTTTAATTTAGAGAGAATTTGCTTGATTTTAACCTCAAAATCCCACGCCTTATATTCATCCATTAAAGCTAGTGCTTCTTCTAGTTCTTTTTCTTTTTCGGGATAGAGTAGGGCTTCTTCATATCGTTTGACCGCTTGAATCATTGGGTTTTCAGATTCAAAAATAGCTTCCATTACGGTCAAATGTGGTGCAAAATCAGGTGCTTGATCCAAATACCCCATTTTAGCCTCCTTGTGAATTCGCACTACAGCCGTATCGCCATCAGACGAATCCAAGCCCACAATCACCTTCAGTAAAGTAGATTTTCCTGTACCATTTCGAGCGATAAACGCCACTTTTTGACCTTTATTAATGGAAAATGAAAGGTTTTCAAACAAAATTTTATCTCCATATGATTTAGAGACATTTTCCAAGGTCAAATAATTCATAAATGTTTTAGTTAATTTTTAACTGAAATTGTACCCAAAAAAGAAAGCTGCTATAATAGGGAATTATAGCAGCTTCGCCAAAGAAAAGTGAAATAAAATTAGGTTCATCCCTCCCGACTAATGTACGGGAAGCTATTGGGAAAGGTGTAAGGTATAAGGAACAACACCATATTTTGACCCTATACCTTAAACCCCTTTTTGACGCACAGAAGGGATTCGAACCCTTAGCCCAAGCTCATGAGACTCAAATGTTGCCATTACACCACCGTGCGTGGTTTTTAGGTATAAGGTTTAGTCCCGATAGCTATCGGGAAAGGTTTAAGGTTTTTTGACTCTAAGCCTTATACCTTATACCTCGCACTTTACACCTAGATTGTCGCACAGGAGGGATTCGAACCCCCAGCGTCAGGCTTATGAGACCTGCATGTTGCCATTACACCACCGTGCAAAATTGCGGAAATGATAGGACTCGAACCTATAACACCCTGGTACTTCACACCAGTGCTCTTCCAATTGAGCTACATTTCCGTTATGAAAATTTGAATGAATCAAACTTATTTGACAATCTGCCTGCAAACTGTTTACTGATTTTCGTTACGATGAGTGGAGTCGAACCACTATCTACCTGTGTATCAGACAAGTGCTTTCACCCAATTAAGCTACATCGTAAGTTTTAAATCCCAAATCCCAAACTACAGATCCCAATTTTTGAACTCGTAATTCGTAATTAAGTTAAGTAGCGATGGCTAGACTCGAACTAGCAATCTTCTCCTTCAAAGGGAGCTGCCTTACCATTAGGCTACATCGCTATAATTAATTGAGAATTGAAAATTTTCAATTTTAACTCTAAAACCGTCCACCGTCATCCCGATAGCTATCGGGAGAAGCGTAGCGAAACGACCGTTTACCGTTCACCGTCTCTAGAGTGGATAGTCGGACTCGAACCGACATCGCCTACGTGGAAGGCAGGCACTCTAACCATTGAGCTATACCCACTTGTTGTAAAAATTCCAAATAACAAATTCCAAACCGTCAAGCAGAGCGACCATTCCCTGTCTGCCGTTTACCGTCTATAGAGTGGATAGTCGGGTTTGAACCGACAACCTCCTGCATGGCACGCAGGTACTCTCCCAATTGAGCTATATCCACTTATTGTTAAATTCCAAATAACAAATTCCAAATTCCAAGTCCCCAACTTCACTTCCGTCAAGTGAGGAACGAACGTCCGTCTATCGTAAAATTTCTTTTAAGAATGAGCGTAATAAGGGGCAACCAGGGTCACCCATCATTACAGACCTCCTTTTAATTGGTGTACCCCTGATTGGATTCGAACCAACACCACTACGGGCCTAAACCGTATGCCTCTTCCAGTTGGGCTACAAGGGTGGATTTGAATTGAGAATGATATTATTTTCGTAACAAAAGAACTCTCCATTTTCAATTATTAATTCTCAATGACTTTGTTGCATAGCTATTTAATATTATTAGCTATTATTCAAA
>CAYLSF010000107.1:0-11800 GCA_964385675.1 uncultured Saprospiraceae bacterium | reverse complement strand
GAAGAGTACATTCAAAATAGTATTCATATTATCCTTCATACTTCACACCTCATACTTCGTAAATGCACAAGTCGGCATCAATGGTCATAGCTCAAACTTACAAAGTCAAGTTGTCATTGCACAAGCTTGGGTAAGTACCACCAATAAAGTAAAAGTACGATTTAGAAATACAAATAGTGGTAGTCAAAATCCCGATGGTAGTGGTTTGACGTACAATATTGTGGTGATACAGTAAAAGAACTAAATGAAATATTAAATAAAATAGAGTGACAAATCGGTCATCGCTTAATTTCTTTAGGTTTTGACTAATATGTTGGCACTTTGACCGATTTATTCATACTCAGACTTAGTAAATTTGTAGGCATCACAAATGTTTAAATTAATAAATCAACAATTATGAAAAGTACAATTAAAATATTAATCACATCATATCTATTACTTACTATCTGCTACTTAGCAAAAGCACAAACCAATTTAGTCATTAATGGTGGACATTGGGTAAATGGAAGCAATAATATTACGCTAAATAATACCAATTTTATAAACAATAGTACTTTTCATTCGGGTAGTGGGGCGGTCATTGTGACTGGAGACGGTACAGCCGTACAATCACAAATCTCAGGAACGTCCTCTACTACCTTTTATAATTTGGAAGTGAATAAAAGTAGTAATAATGCTAGTTTGGGGCAAAATATTACAGTAAGTAATCAATTGACTTTGACAAGTGGAAAATTAGCCATTGGTAATTCAAATCTGACCATGGGCAATTCCGCTACTTTTTCAGGCATTAGCCCGACCAAGTATATTCAAACCAATGGAACAGGTACACTCATCCGTCAAGTTGGCAATACTTGGGTGACTTTCCCCATAGGACGTTCTACCCTCAATCCGGCTCGTCTTAAAAATGTAGGGGTGTTGGATAATTTTAATGTGCGAGTAGTAGATCAAATTTTATTAAATGGAACAACAGGAAATGCGATTACACAGGGTGTTATTCCTAGAACTTGGTTTATAGCAGAAGAAACCGTAGGCGGTTCAGATGTGTCTATGCGTTTAGTTTGGAGACCCTCACAAGCAGGCTCTGGTTTTGACCCTGCTACTTCTCAAATTACACACTATACCGGTGGACAATGGCAAGACTTAGGTGTACCTACGAATGCGACGGATGATAACACTTACAGCAGCGATCACAAATATCGAGAAGCGACTAATATTACCTCTTTTTCTCCCTTTGGAGCAAAATCCAATGGTTCTAATCTACCTGTTGAATTACTCTATTTTTATGGAGAACAACAAAATGAAAACGTCTTATTAGACTGGCAAACCGCCACTGAAATTAATAACTCTCACTTCGATGTAGAATGGTCAACAGATGGTTTAGAGTTTCAAAAAATAGGCGAAGTACAAGGAAATGGAACGACTACTGATGTTCATTTCTATGACTTTCTGCATGAAAACCCTTGTAGAGACGTTTTCATAAAACGTCACTACTATCGCTTACGTCAAGTTGATTTGGATGGAACGTATGAATATACAAATACAATTCAAGTAACATTTGAACAATCGAACAGTTCAACAATCAAAATATTTCCAAATCCAGCAGCACATTATTTGAATATCGAAAGTGAAGATTTGATAGGTGAAACAATGCAATTTTTTAGCATTAACGGTCAATTAATTAAGGAATTTCAGCACCAATCACTAATCACTAATCTACCAGTCACTAATCTACCTAGTGGTACTTATTTTATCAAAATGGGTGAACAAGTAAAGAAAGTAATAATAAAGAAGTAAAATTTTGAACATTCAATCGTAACTATATTCATGAGAAGTAAGGTTAGAATTTTAATTACATTTTTAATTATCAATTGTCAATTATCAATTGATAATTATGCTCAAGTAGGCATCAATACCGATGGCAGTAATGCTGACGCATCCGCTATGATGGATGTCAAAAGTACGACCAAAGGCGTTTTGTTACCAAGAATGACAACCGCACAGCGAACAAGCATCAGTCCAGTGGCGACAGGATTATTGGTTTATGATACTGATTTGAAATCCTTAGTCATCTTTGACGGAACGAATTGGATAGCCATTCGTTCGCAGTTAGCAGATACGGATTATGATACGCGGATTTGGACAGAAAAAACGACGGATGAAGACATCATTCGTTTTGATTTGGCAGGTAGCACGCGCTTCACAATGGGTTTTGAAGGCACGGATAAGTACCGCTTGACCTTTGAAGAGGATGACAATATCTTTATCGGAGAGAATGCAGGTCTGAATAGTCGAAGTGCTATAAACGCTATTCTCATCGGTAAAGATGCAGGATATGATGCGGTGAACGCCAACGGACAGCCTCAGGAAAACACCATTGTCATAGGAAATAGCGCACTCAGAGATAAGCGAAGTGAGCAGAGTTTGATTATTGGGCATGAAGCAGCTAGTCAGAACGCATCGAATAGTTGGCATGACGGTAATATAATTATTGGTTACCAAGCGGGTTACAGTCAATTGTATGGAAGTCAAAGTAATATCATCGGTTCGCAAGCCTTTGGAGGAACTTCTGACCGAGGTAACGAAGTCAATGCTTTTGGTTATCAGGTTGGTTACAATTCCATAGGAAGTGACCAAAATTTATTTGGCTTTCAAGCTGGTTATAATGGTAGTAGTACAAGCTTCAACAATGATTTGTTTGGGCATCAAGCTGGATATAATATTACTACAGGTGATAGAAACATCGTTTTTGGCTATCAAGGTGGTTATTCCATCACTACAGGAAATGAAAATATCTTATTTGGTCGAATGGCAGGTGGCTCAATTACAGATGGCGACCATAATGTGATAATTGGTCACGAAGCAGGAAAAAATTACGATGGTGATAAATCCGTATTCATCGGCTACCAAGCTGGTTATAATGAAACGAATAGTAACCGTTTGTATATCGAAAACTCTAGCAGTTCTTCGCCTTTGATTTATGGAGAATTTGACAATGATTACTTACAAATCAACGGAACGCTGGACATCAATGGACAATATGCTTTCCAGAGTAACGGTACCGCTAAAGGTACAATGGCGACCGACGGGAATGGTACAGCAAGTTCTTCTACGGGCAATACTGGGCAATCACTTAGTCTCAACACAGGCAGTAATACATTGACTTTATCGAATGGCGGAAGTGTCAGTTTAGCAGATTATAAACAAACGCTATCATTGAGTAGTCACACTTTATCGCTCTCCAATGGTGGCGGCAGTATTGATTTAAGTCCTTATTTGCAAACCTTAACTTATTCAAGCAATACACTTGCTATATCTGGACATGCTGCTATCAATCTACCTACAACGGTTGACAACTTAGGTAATCACACGGCTTCTCAAAATATCAACACCAACGGTCATTGGATTTCTAACGACGGTGGTAATGAAGGTATTTTTATTGCCTCGAATGGAGCGGTTGGCATCGGTACAAGCTCACCTGGTCATATTAAACTATACGTTTCTGGTTCTGCATCTGCTAATTTGTCAAGTGTAGGAAGTTACGGAAGGTTAAGGTCTGCTAATGGATGTAGCACTTCCAACACCAATTCAAGAACAGCTTCCATTTATGCCATCAACGGCGTTTCAGCTTCTACTATTTATGCGATTTCGGATGAACGCACTAAAAATATTCAAGGACTTTCAGATAATCAAAAGGATTTGGAAACACTCCTCAATATTGAAGTTACAGACTATACTCATATTGATACATTAGAAAAAGGTACTGCACCACACAAAAAAGTCATCGCCCAGCAAGTCACTAAAGTTTTTCCACAAGCCGTAGATACCACAAGTACAGAAGCCATTCCGAATATTATGCAAATGGCAAATATTGACGAAAAAGGCTGGATAGAGACGTTGCAATGCAACGTCTGTACGGATTTACAAAAAGGTGATAAAATCAAAATCATTTTTGATAAAAATGAAGAAATCGTAGAAGTATTGGAAATAAAGGAAAATACATTTCAAATAAAACCATCTACCGTCCACCGTCTGCCGTCAACCGTCTTTATTTACGGCACACTAGTCAACAATTTCCACATAGTAGATTACGATGCATTAAAAGCACTGAATATTTCTGCGACACAAGAATTAGTCAAACGCAATCAACAACTCATCGAGCAGCAAACAGAACTAGAAGCCAAAGTCGAACAACTCAAACAACAAGCTGCAAAATTAGATGAGCTAGAAGCTAGAATTTTAGAGTTGAAAATGGAGCGGTAGGAACAGACAAAACCTACGATTTTAGAAATCCTTTTTCAACAAACAAAGACTTCAATCATGAAAAAATATATCATACAACTATTTACTTTATACCTAATACTTCATACCTCATACTTAACAAATGCCCAAGTTGCCATCAACACAGACAACAGCAATCCTGACGCTTCGGCGATGCTAGATATAAAAAGCACCACGCAAGGCGTACTCATACCAAGAATGACCACTGCGGAACGCTCATTGATTTCGGCAGTAGCAGGTTTAATGGTTTACGATACCGATTTAAAATCATTGGTCTATTTCGATGGAACAGCTTGGATGAGTTTTCGTAGTGCCATAGTCGATAAAGACGGAGACACAGGCATTTACGTAGAATATACGTCGGACGAAGATAAAATCAAATTGGTAGCCAATGACACGGTCAGTTTAACTTTTGAAAGAACAGACAGCGATGAAGGTCGAATGATTTTACAAAGCAATCGAAACAACACTTTGATAGGAACGAACAGCGCGTCTTTTCCAAAAAATATCTTTGAAAGTATTTTAATCGGTGATAATACGGGAAATGGTGCTAAACGCATTGAAAAATCCATACTGTTAGGCTACAAAGCAGGTTATCAAACCAAGAGCATCAAAAATGTCATGATTGGTCGTGAAGCTGGGTCTCGCTCTACCGATAATGTCGTAGAACTCACCGAAAACGTATTCATTGGGCCTTATGCAGGTTATGGATTGGAGAATAGCCATTACAATGTAGCTATTGGTAGTAATGCGATGAGTAACTCTAGCACTACACCTATTGCTACTGCTGACACCAATATTTCGATTGGTTATTTAGCAGGTAATAGGTTGAGGACAGGTAATAGCAATATTCTGGTAGGCGGTTATGCTGGTTATTATTTACGTGGCGGTTCACGTAATATTATGGTCGGTCATTTAGCTGGCAGGTCATCCGATTCAGAAATTAATGAAAATATTCTATTAGGATATGATAGCGGTAGAAATATAGAAAAACACTACAACATCGGTATTGGTAGAAGTACGCTTCGCAATTCCAAAGGTAACTATAATGTAGCAATAGGGACAGAAGCAGGCTATTATCATGAAAATGGTAATAAAAATGTATTTATAGGTTATAAAGCAGGTGTACCTTTTGGTAGTATTCATAAAAATAGAAGCGATTTATTATTTATTGATACTGAACAAAGAGACAATCCACTCATCTTTGGAAGTTTTTCTGGTGATACGGTAAAAATCAACGGTAGTCTTTACATTGGTACGAACTATCAATTTCCAACCGCAGACGGTACAAGCGGACAGGTTATAAAAACCAATGGTAGTAAAACATTGAGTTGGACAACTGGCTATGCAGGAATTTCACTGACCAATGATGTAGTAAGTATCGCACAGCACAGCATAGACCTAAGTGGCTACAGACAAACACTTTCACTAGCAAATGACATCATTACCATTTCGGGCGGTGGACAAAGAGATATTAGCACATATAATAAAACCTTGTCCATCAGCTATGATAATCTAATAATGTCAAATGGTTCATCTGTTCATATCAGCACAGATGACGACTTAGGCAACCATACGGCTACGCAAAATATCAAACTGAACGGTCATTCTATCGTTCATAGTAGTGGCGATGTCATCAGCATAGGTAATGATGGAAAAGTAGGTTTTAAAGGAACAGAATCCACTTCTAGTCATAGTATTCAAGGTATTTTAAGAGTAAATGGTTCTGTAAGTCGCTCCACCAGCAGTCATGGTAAACTCACGAAATCAGGCGGTGGTACAGGCAGTAGTCAAAACCGTGATGTTTCTATTTTAGCTTCCAATAATATCGTGGCATCTATATTCTTTGCCATTTCAGATGCGCGTGTCAAAAATATTCAAGGCATTTCTAATGGAAAAGAAGACCTTGAGACGCTCAACCAAATCGACATTGTAGATTACTATATGAAAGACACCATCGCTAGTGGCACACAAGCACAGAAAAAAGTCATCGCTCAACAAGTCAAAAAGGTACTTCCACAAGTAGTAGATACTATTCTCACAGAAGCCATTCCAAACATCATGCAAATCGCTACTTTACAGGATAATTGGATTGTTTTTGATGAAAAATCAGTCATCAAAAGTGATGAATTAAAAGCAGGTGATATTATAAAAATCATGCTTGAAAATGATGAAGCATGGGCAGAAGTCGAAGCGGTTAAAGACAATACGTTTAAAATAAAGGCTGATAACCAATCACCAATCACTAATCACCTCCCGATAGCTATCGGGACACCAGTCACCGTCTTCATCTACGGCACACAAGTCAAAGACTTCCACACCGTTGATTATGATGGTCTCAGTATGTTGAATCTTTCAGCAACACAAGAACTTTATCGTCAAGGCGTAGCTTTAGAAAAGCAAAATCAAGCACTTCAAGAGCGTGCCAAGCAATTGCAACAGCAATTGGAAAAGATAGAACGATTGGAAAGTTTGCTTTCGGAGTTGGAGGATTAGACCTCCCTTCCGTCCCTCCGAAGGAGGGAAACCAATTTTCTATTCTCCTTTGGAGAAGTTCATATAAATTAAAGTCTCCCTCCTTCGGAAGGACGGAAGGGAGGCGTAAAAATTTCAAACAATGAAATTCATCATAAAAGCTATCATAGCATTATTCATCATAAACGGTACATTTTTTATAAAAACAAACGCCCAAATCGCGGTCAATACCGATGGTTCAGACCCAGACGCATCCGCTATTTTAGACATTAAAAGCACAACAAGTGGTCTTCTAATACCACGCCTAACCACTACGCAACGGAACACTATGCCTAGTAAAGTCGAAGGACTAATCGTCTATGATACCGATTTACAATCTTATATGTTGTATGATAATTCGACTTGGTATAGCTTCCGCAATTATGGTTCAGATGCCAATAACAACACCAGAATATACGTAGAAAGCAGCACAGACATCGACAAAGTACAATTTTATAGAGGTAACACCAATCAATTTACCATACAAAGAACAGGCAACGGAGATGCAGAATTGCTTTTTGAAAATGCCGATGATGATATTTTTATCGGACGCAATACAACAGGCATTACTACTGATGGAAGTAATATAAGAAACGTCTTAATTGGCTTAAATGCAGGAGTACAGGATTATTTTATCCAAAACAATGTGATAGTAGGACACAATGCAGCCACCAAACAAAATACATATAGGGATAATGTTATCATGGGCTATGAAGCAATAAATGGCTCAACTGTAACGACCAGCGGACTAGATGATAATGTCATCATGGGTTATCAAGCAGGATATGACCTCACTAAAGCGGATAATAACGTCATTATTGGTTACAAAGCAGGTCATCAGTTCAGTGGTACAGAAAATGTAATAATAGGTGACCAAGCTGGAAATAATCTCAATGATGCAGATGATAACGTAATAATAGGTATTGATGCCGCACAAAATCTACAAGCAGATTATAATGTCTGTATTGGAGAGAGGAGTGGGCAAAACTTGACTACTGGTCAATACAATACCATTATTGGTAATGATGCAGGTAGATATGCTAAAGGTAATAGTGCAGAAAACGTACTAGTAGGAAATTCTTCGGGTAAATACCTTGAAGCTTCATTTAGCGACCCTAATGACCTTTCATTTGGACATACCATGATAGGTTATTACACAGGTAGTGACAATAACTTTGTAGGTACGAAATCTATATTTATTGGTTATCGGGTAGCTTATCAAGAAGAATTTGGTGGTAGATTATATATAGACAATAATGGAACTACTACACCATTAATATATGGCGTTTTTCATCAGAACCAAGTTCGAATATATGGCACATTAAATATTAATGGTGAATACACCTTTCCAGCAGCAGATGGCACGAATGGGCAGATAATGAATTTTGATAATAGCGGAAATGGCTACTGGTCAGATTATGTTGAAAATATCTCGCAAACATTCTCCAAATCTGGTAATTCACTTGTTTTGTCAGGTGGTGGTTCTGCAAACTTATCTACTTACCAACAGAGTTTATCTCTATCCAGTAATACGTTGAGTATTAGTGCTGGCAATAGTGTTGACTTGAGTATATATGACCAGACTTTATCTCTATCTGGAAATACACTGACTATTTCTAATGGAAATTCTGTAACGCTACCATTTTCTACAAGTAGTATGCACTTAGGTAATCATACGGCTACCCAAACGCTAAAAACCAATGGTCATTGGATTTCGCCAGATGGTACAGACAAAGGTATTTTTATCACAGCTAGTGAGCGAGTAAGCATCAATTCTTCTTCCAATCAAAATGCAAGTCTTTATGTATCAGGAAGTAATCTGAATTATACAGGTCAAAGAGGTCGAATTAATTCTGGAGGCTGTAGTAAAGCAAATAGCTCATACGGTTCTATTTCTATCTGGGCGACAGATGGCTTTATTGCTGATAAATTCTTTGCGACTTCCGATGAACGCATCAAAAATATCCAAGGACTTTCTGACAATGAAGAAGATTTAGCCACTTTGATGCAAATCGAAATTACCGATTATACTTACATTGACACTGTTTCAAAAGGCAGCACTCCACAGAAAAAAGTCATTGCACAGCAAGTAGCCAAAGTTTTTTCTCAAGCAGTCACGACCAACAACATCGAAGTCCTTCCAAATATCATGCAAATGGCTACGATTGAAAATGGATGGGTTTCTTTTAATGATGAATTCAGAATTAAAAATTATGAATTAAAAATTGGTGATAAAGTCAAAATTGTTTTTGAAAATCATGATGAATTGGTTGAGGTATTAGAAATCAAAGATGATGCATTTAAGATAAAACAGGCAACAGGCAACGGGCAACAGGAAACTGTCTTCATTTACGGTACACAAGTCAATGATTTCCATACAGTTGATTACGACGCATTGAGTATGTTAAATGTATCAGCTACTCAGGCTCTGACTAAACGCAATAAAACTTTACAACAAAAACAAAATCGTACAAACAGTGAATTAGAAAGTCTAGAAATACGAGCTTCTAAAATTGATGTTTTGGAAGCGATACTTTTGGAAATGAAAGCAAAAAAGGAGCAGTGATTTTTTAGTTAAAATATTAATAGGTTGAGATTACATAAAATTGTGTACTTGGTCAGATGATGACGTTCAGTTCTCCTTTTGACCAGTCATAATACTAGATAGGAGACGAATTTTAAATTCGCCTCCTATCAACTTGAAATCAATCCATAACTAATCCGTCAATTAGGGAATTACCAAGCAGACTTATTTTATAATAGTTGGGTAACAAGTCAAAAAATTAAGGGATACTACAAAAATAATTTCCGCTCTTGATAACTATTGGCATTACAAAAACAAGCTTTTTGAATTCCACTCCTATTCGATTATTGAGATTTGCAGCTTTGCCGTAACGTATCCTTTTATCAAATCATAACTGCTATAAACTAGATAATCAATTCCTCTAATCCATCCAAATCGCAATTATTTAGGAGGCGTACTCTCCCCTATTGTACAATCCCTAAACCAAATCTCCGTATAAGCACCATTGTCATATTGCTTTTGAATATCGCCACCAAACGTCTCTGCACCCGCACACCAAACCATATTTTTTTCTGGGTCTTTTCCATTCGTTTGATTATACGCTCCTTGCTTAAAATAATTTAACTCCCCTGCATAAGCCGTTGGACGTTCTACACCATCTTGACCAATTGGTACGAACAGCTTTTTAGTCTGCTCTGGTATATCTGCTTTTGTGGTATATTCTGATTGAATTAAGTTTTTAGTGAAGGTTTTCGTTTTATGTCCTTCACTTGTAAAGGTTACATACATGATACCTTTGTGCACATTAATTTCATAGCTAAATTCTTCCCCTAATGCGATTCCATCTTCGGGTTCTGCTGGAAAATCAGTTGGACTAGAACCTACAACAGACATATCATTCCCCCAAACCGCATAAGAATAATCCCAACGACCAGAATTGTCATCACCTGCCGTATTGATTTCATAATTCCAAAAAACAGAACCTTTAGTGTGTCCAGGGAATTTTTTATAAAATATTTTGCAAGGCTCATTTTCATGACCTTCTCCACTATGGATTTGTCCAATAACTGTAGAATAAGAAGCCGCAACTCTCGCATCTCCAGACGTTGAAACGTGCATCACTCTAACGATACCCGTTAGTTTACCACCCTCTTCAGGAATCCATTCTCTTTTTTCATGAAGTTCGGTTCTGGTATTGCTAGAATTTTTGGAAGTTACGCCCGAGTTAGGAGTTTTATACGCTACCCAACGTCGAGTTCCATCAATTACCGTATAGAAAAAGTCCTTATTTTCGTAATCCACCAATTCATCAACGCTCGTTCCATCTCCCAATAACATTTTAAATTTATCCATAAATGGAATAACCTCACTTGGATAAACCGTTTTTTTACTCAACCCGTCATTGGCTGCAAAATAACCATCATTTGATATAGCGTCATCGCTAATCGTAATACTAGCCGATTTAAACCAAACTTCCGCATAGTTGCCATCTGCATATTGTTTTTGAATATCGCCACCATACGTTTCTGCACCTGAACACCACACTCTATTTACAGCAGGGTCTTTTCCATTCGTTTGATTATACGCTCCTAACTTGAAAAATATTCCTTCATCTGCATAAGCTGTTGGACGCTCCACACCATCTTGACCAATTGGGACAAATAACTTTTTAACTTGTTCTGGCATATCTGCCTTAGTCGCATATTCTGATTCAATTAAGTTTTTGGTAAAAGTCTTTGTCTCGTGTCCTTCGCTAGTAAAGGTCAAGTGCATCATTCCTTCCTTAACCTCTACTTTATAGCTGAATTCTTCTCCTAATTCAATACCATCTTCTGGTTCTGCTGGATAAGTATCCGCAGATTCGCCGACCACAGAAAAATCATACCCCCAAATAGGATAAGAATAATCCCAACGTCCAGAATTATCATCTCCAGCCGTATTAATTTCATAATTCCAAAAAACAGAACCTTTGGTATGACCAGGGAATTTTTTATAAAATATTTTAAGGGGTTCATTTTCATGTCCATCCGCACTATGAATCTGACCAACAACAACTGAGAAAGTCGCTGCTACTGTAGCATCCCCTGTAGTTGAAACATTTGTTACTTTAAGTGTCGCCTCCATTGTAGCCTCTGTCATAGGTGACCATTTTTTCGCCTGAGCCAACTCTGTTCTTATATTGTTAGAAGTACCATGTGTATTTCCTGCATTCGGTGCTTTATAAACGATCCAATCCGTTTCGCCATCATTGGTGGCATAGAAATAATCTTTGTTCTCAAAATTAGTGGCATCTCCCACATTTGAACCATCGCCCAAAATCAAGCTCCAATGTTGAAAAAAGGGGGTGACATCACTCGGGTATAAGGTATCGGTTGCTGATTCTTGTGTGGTGTTGGAACAGCTATTGAGTGAGACTAGCACCCCAATCACTAAGCATAATCGCATAAATGGTTTTATCATTGTAGTGTTCATGGTATTGAAATT
>CAYLSF010000106.1:0-11845 GCA_964385675.1 uncultured Saprospiraceae bacterium | reverse complement strand
AGATTTTGATGTTTAACGATTTAGTTTACAGCAACAAATAAGGTTTACATAATATGAAATATTCATTTTTTAAAATACTACTACTGGTGCTTTTACCAGCTTTTGCAATGGCACAAGCTCCTAAATTGGCTCAACAATATTATAGAACAGGAGAATACGAAAAAGCAGCAACAATATATCAGAAACTCTATAAAGAGCAACCTTATAGTGATTTTTACTTTTCTCGGTATTTTGATTGTTTGGTGTTGTTAGAAAGTTTTGATGATGCGGAAAAAGTGTTGAAACAACGCATTAAGAAAAAGCCAAACAATCCCGAATTATATGTCAATTATGGAAACTTATACGAGCGACAATTTCAAGAAGACAAAGCGAAAGAACAATACCTAAGAGCAGTAGAACAATTGCCTGCCGAGCGGTATCAAATTATTCGATTAGCTAATTCTTTTATAAAATTGACAAAATATGACTTAGCACTCAAAGCCTATGAAAAAGGAAGTTCTTTACTAAAAGATAAAGGCGTATTTGCGTATGAATTAGGGGATTTATATCGAAGAAAAGGGGATTCTGAACCGATGATAACCAATTACCTGAATGCGTTGGAGCAAAACCCAACACGATTATCCTCTATGAAAACGCTTTTTCAACGCTATCTGGATGATGAAGATTTTCAAGAGCTACAAATTCAACTTTATGATAGGATTAGAGAAGATCCAAAATCCACTATCTTTCCTGAATTATTGACTTGGTTATTTATTCAAAGGAAAGATTATAAAAATGCTTTACGCCAAGTACGAGCAATGGACAGACGCCTAAAAGAAAATGGTGGACGTGTATTTCAATTAGCTCAAACAGCGTATAGAGATAAGGATTATGAGACGGCTATAAAAGCCTATAATTATATAGTTGAAAATAAAGGTGAACGCAATACATATTATTTGGAATCTAAAAGAGAAATTCTGAAATGTAAGCGTTTTCAATTGGTGGCAGGGTATCAATATTCTAAAGAGGATTTGAAAATATTAGAAGGGGAGTATGAAGAGTTTTTAAATGAATTTGGTCGTAATAAGACGACAGCAAGTATGATCTTAGAATTGGCAGAGTTAGAAGCATTGTACATCAATGATTTGGATAAAGCAACGGACTTACTAGAAGAAATGATTAAGTATCCAAATATCAAATCTCAGGTACAAGCAAAAGGCAAAATAGCTTTAGCAGATTATTATTTGATGCAAGGCGAGCGTTGGGAATCTACTTTACTGTATTCTCAAGTGGATAAAGCATTTAAAGATGATGTAATCGGACAGACAGCAAGATTTAAAAATGCCAAATTGTCATATTACACAGGAGAATTCGAGTGGGCACAAGATCAATTTAGTGTATTGAAGGCTTCTACTTCTAAATTGATTGCCAATGACGCTTTAGATTTATCAGTCTTTATTTTAGATAATCTAGGTTTAGATACCACCGCAAAGCCCATGATGATGTACGCAGATGCGGATTTATTGGTTTTTCAGAACAGACTAGAAGAAGCATTTGTAGTTTTGGATTCTATTCGTTCTATTTATCCACAACACTCTTTGGATGATGATATTTTATACACGAAAGCTCAAATTTATTATAAGAAGAGAAATTTGGATAAAACTGTAGAAATGTATGAGGCGATTATCAAAGGGTATCCTGAAAGTATTCGATTGGATAACTCCATTTTTGCTTTGGCAGAACTCAATGAAAATCAGCTGAATAATCCTGATAAAGCGAAAGAATTATACAAGAAAATTATTTTAGACCATTCTAATAGTACATTCGCTGTGGAAGCTAGAAAACGCTTTAGAGCGTTGAGAGGGGAAGGATACGATAATGTACAGGAGTAGTTAATAGGTAATAAGTGATAAGTAATAGGTAACAAATACTTATCACCTATTACTTATCACCTATTACTTACGAACAGCAACCGCCATTTTTATTTTTAAGGTAGGTAATTAACTCTCGGTGCATTTTCATCATGCACTCTGTGACCTCAAAGAGTTTTTCAAAGTCGGTCGATAAAATCTCAAAGTCCTTACTTTTCTCCGTTAATTGACTCATTTTAAAAGCATGATAACATTTGAACCCGCTTAATATATTTTCAAACTCTTTAGACTTGTTTAAATATTTATTTAATAATGCCTCATCTATAACAATCGTATTAGGTTCTGCACCATCATGTTCTTCAGCATATTTCAAATCTTTTGTAATTAAATCCACAACTTGTACGTCAAATAGACTAGCAATTTTGACGAGGTTGTTGATTTTGGGTTCGGCAATATTTTTTTCATAAGATGCAATATTTCCACGTCTTAGCCCTACTTGTTCGGCTAATTCTTCTTGACTCAAACTCCTCTGCTTTCGTAAATATTTGATATTACAGCTTAAAAAATTCATTATGTTAATATTTTTAACAATGACTGACAAATTTGGAGATACTTGTCATAAAATAGACATAGTATAGGTGACGAAATGCCTACTTTCACATCAATCCTTTATAAAAGTATGACATTTTTTCATAAAGACACAATTTGGAAACGTTTTTGACATAAAAAAAGTTGTACGAGACTTATTGTTAATATTTTTAACATCAAAATGACTAATTTTTTCCCAATGTTTATTGATTTTATTTAGAATTAGTCTTAACTTGCAACAAAGTTGGAAATAAAATTAACAATTGATGTGTAGGATGCTACACACACATTTAAAAAATAACATTCGTTTTAATATAAAATTCGCTTCTTGTATTGCAAAACCCAATTTTTACACTACAAACTAGCGGAATTCAAAATTTAATAATCATGATGACCATGGATGTTAAGCAACAGCTAACCACATTTAATGCAATGCTTCACGCTTTTGCATTCAAATTGACTGGAAATTTTACCGATGCTCAGGATTTGTATCAAGATACGGCTTTCAAAGTTTTGAAGAATGCAGATAAGTTTAAGCCGGGTACGAATTTCAAGGCATGGAGTAGCACCATCATGCGTAATATTTTCATCAATGATTATAGAAAGAAGAAGCGTAGAGGAGTTATAGTGGATAGCACAGACAATAATTATTATATCAATTCTGGAGATAAAACGGTTTCTAATCAAGGGGAAAGACAATTAGGATATGATGAGTTAATGGAAATGGTAGATGATTTGCCTGAAAACCTAAAGCAACCGTTTATGATGTCGTATCAAGGATTTAAATATGACGAAATTGCGGAGCAATTAGAAGCACCTTTAGGAACAATAAAAAGTCGTATTTTCTTTGCTCGTAAAACGTTAAGAGAGCGTTACCTTAGATTGAACGGCTCTAGAAACTAATCAAAACAGCGTTGAATAATCAATTATCAAGAAGCCAAAATACTTTAGAAGTATCTTGGCTTTTTTACTTTCAGATATAAGTATTTTTCTTATCTGTAACTATTCATATAAATCTTGAAAATTTTGAAAATCAATTACTTGAAAGTAATCCAATAATTCCTCTATCAATTTCTCCTATCAATTTTTCTAACTACAAAAAACGCAAGGAAGTTACGTAATACTGATAGCCCTGTTTGCCGCCAGATAGCTAGTGGAAATACAAAAACCGTTCACCGTCTGTCGTCCACTAATTTATATTACTTGAGTTCTAAACCACTCCGAAATTGCCATTCTTTTGACCGTTTTCCACCCAAAAAATCATCCATTTGCCTTCTCAATGTAATCATATTTTCAATAGACGGTTGTTTAAGTGTTTTTTGTATCAATTGAGCAAAAGGAAGGTTTATTTTTCTTAATTGCTCATACAATCGCTTGTGTTTTGTCCGAACAATTCGATTTAACTTGCAAAAAGTATCTATAGCATAATTGATAATATCCATTTGAATCAAATTCAACGCTACTCTATCTTGATTCAATAAAGCATCCTCTAAATCCTTAAATTTATCATCTAAAAAATAGCGAGCTAATTCAATAGCAGATTCAGACATAGCATTTGGAGCCGTATTAATTATTGTTCTAGCTTCTTCTATGAGTGTTTCTACGATACTATGATTTTCATAGACTAATTTTCCCTTCGCTAGCATATCCGCAGTATGTGGGCTTTTTTCTGTTTTAAAATATTGCCGAATTTGTTGAGGTGGATTTTTAAAATATTCAATTTCAATTCCATTCATCCACGTATTTCCTCGTTCTCGATAGGTACAATTTGGATGTAAGATGACAAATATGTCAATATCAGAGTTTTTATCCAATTGACCATACACGTAAGAACCAGAAATAACCATTCCAATAACTTCTTCTTCCTCTTGTGTTTTTTGAATGTATTGATGGGCGGCTTGTTTAAATTGTTTAAATCTGTTCATAAATTTTTGTCTTTCTGAAAGTGCAACTTTCAATAGATTGAACGTTGATTTTCTCTTAGTGAATTTAGTTTGCTGTATAATCTATAAATTACCCTTCTCTTTAAAAGGTTCAAAAAAAATTAGACCAACGCATTTACTTTAGCCCCTTTTGGGGACTTAGGGAACTAAATTCATGTTCAATTCATTCATTCCAATAAAAAATCTACGATTCAACTTAACACAATGGACATTAATACGCTGCAACAATTACAGCAAAAAATGGCTCAACAAGTCATTGTTTTAGCTGATGATTCTCCATCAATTTTACAAAACGATAGTATCATTTTCACACTAGATATTCAATATGTAGAAGATGCTGGTTATGTCGCATTAGATGTGATGCGAATGAATGGAGAACATTTGGGAATTTATGGTAGTCGTGAAGCAGTACCGAGTGCTTACGTACCAGGGCTATTCTGCTTTCGAGAAGGACCACCATTAAAAACATTAATAGAGAAAGTAGAAGCTCAAATCCCTTACAAAGCAGATTTAATCATTGTCGATGGACATGGTTTGGCTCATCCTCGTTTATTTGGGGTAGCTTGTTGGTTAGGTGTAGAACTAGACCGCCCAACTATCGGTTGTGCCAAACGTACATTGGTCAAATACGATACGACTTTAGATACCCAAAGAGGAAGTACAACGCCAATTCTAGTAGAGGATAAATTGGTTGGTTATGCGTTAAGAACACAGGATAGTGTAAAACCATTGTATGTCAGTGTTGGGCATAAGGTCAGTCTAAAAGAGACAACGGATGTTATCTTACAATTGGCTCAACCGTATCGAGTAACTGAACCCGTTAGACGTGCGGATCAAGCGGCTAGGGCTTTGGCGAAAGGAGAAGCACCCTCCAATGTTATACACTTGTAAAACGCAAGATGTCAGGCACTTTTAAAGTGCCTGACATCTATTTAATTCGGCAAGATAACTTGAAAAGTAGTACCATTTCCTTCTTTACTTTTCAACGCAATTGTACCTTTCAAATGATTCTCTACAATTCGCTTGCAATTTGCTAATCCCACTCCTGTCCCTTCAAATTCTTGCTCAGAATGTAACCGAGCGAATAGTTCAAAGATTTTTTGATGGTGTTTAGGAGCAATTCCAATTCCATTATCTTGTATTTCTAATACCTTATTTTCTACATTGTGAACTTGTGACACCTTCACAGTAGGTTGTGTGCTTGTGTTATATTTTATGCCATTTTCAATCAAGTTTTGAAATAACATCAATACTTGCGTTCGGTTGCCTTTGATTGTTCCTAAGTTATCGGATTGTATATCATGATTGGGGTAAGTTGTTTTTAGATTTGCTTGTACTTGATGTACAATGTCATTTAAATCAACTGCTTTTGTTTCCTCATTTCCAGCAGCCCCTAACTTAGAATATAGCAATACATCATCAATCATTTGCCCTAGCTTTGTTCCGTTATCATAGACAAACGACGCATACTCTTCTAAGTTTTGAGTCTTACCTTTTGTTATATCCCTTTTCATCAATTTTGAAAAACTATTGATACTTCTCAATGGGGCTTTCATATCATGAGAAATCACATAAGCAAACTGTTCCATATCCTTATATGCCTGTTCTATTTCTTCATTTCGCTTTTTCAAATCCCGTATTAGTCGCCTATTGTAAGCATTAATGGACGTTAAGCGTTTTGTTACAAATTGACCAATAGCAAATAAAACCCCAAAGGTCACCGTATAAATAATACTTCTAGTCAATGGACTAAAATAATTATTATCAAAAGGGTAGTCAATTTGCTTTATAGCAAAAATGGTAATAATAACTAGCGTCAATTGATAAGCAGCCAAACAAACTACAACTCTTCGATTTTCAAAAAAGCTAAATAATATTCCAAGTAAAATCATATTAACAACTGAAGTAATATACACATTACCTGATAACAATGTAATGGCAGCCATTAATAAGGTAGAAGTTATAAACAAAAAATATTTGGCTAAATCATATTTTTTATAGTGGTGTAATAAGAAGCCTATAGATATTACTGTAAAACCCAAACCATATAAAATGGTATCGAATAATTTCCAAGACCACTCAATAAGATTCGTCGATAATGTTGAAAACAATGCGAGCGACATGTACAATAGAACTGTATTGAAACTACGAAGTTTCCGTCTTTCTTGAGTACTTAATTTTTCTGATACGCCTATGTTTACAACGGGTCTAAATAATTTCTTCATGGAATTAATTGTGTATTAAATCCTTCTCAACAAGAAGAATTCTCTCTTGACTAAATTTATGTCAAAAACTATGACAGATGGGTGGAATATTAATTCTAAATGAAGTATTTAAGTTTGACCTATGTTTATATAGTTGATATAAAGACTATTACGAATATAAATTATTTTATGTTACATTTTGTTTAAAAAGAATTACAGATAATTATTCAGAAGTCAGACCGTTTCGCTGTCAGAAAACAGAAGTCAGATATTTTCACCAGAAAAAACATTCTTTTTCTGATTGCTGTTCTCTTGCTGAAGAGTTATAATTACACTTTTATTGATGAATTCGACTTTCGACCAACGACCTTCGATTTTTTGAATCTATCATCATCATATATTGTTCATAAAAACTTTGTTTGAGCACCGAAAGTCGATTGTCGATTATATTAATCATCAAATAAAAAACTCTCATCTCCCAAGAATGGAATAGCACCATACTTACCTTGCAGATAATCCTTCTCAAAAGAGGCATCATTTCTTACTTTTTTACCATTATTAAATTCTACTAAGGAATATAGATCTGTAGCCCCATATCTATCTTTCTCTGTAAACCAAATCTGATCGCGTCTTAGTAAATTATTATTTAATAAATTGGTATCGTGCGTCGCAAAAATCAGTTGTGCATTATTAGGGTTGGAAACAGGCGAGTGAAATAGTTTGATGAGTTGCTTTGTAATCGAAGCATGTAATCTAGCGTTTAATTCATCAATAATCAAGCAACCGCCTCGCCATAGTAACTCAATAAATAAGCCGCTACAAGAAAACAATTTTCGAGTCCCTTCGGATTCAAATAAATCCAATCGAAACATCGTATCATCTACATAGTTTCCTTGATTATCAAATTGCTTGTGGTGTGTAAAAACGATTTCTTGTGTGCTACCATCGGCTAACGGCATTTCTTTAAAGGAGATATTATCAATACTGAGGTCGGCGAATTTTAGGAAGTTAACAACTGCTTTTTGGTGTTTAGGATTTTGTTTGGCAAAAGCGATGGTTTCGGTTTGTTTAAATTCATCCCCGATTCCCATATCGAGTATAAAATGGCTTTTAAAAAACTCTGTGACCTTATTTGCTATTTCCCCATTGAATTGTTTGACCACCGTTAGAAATAAAGCCGAATCCATTGTCTTGTCTTCTAAGCCCTTCCCTTCTCTAAATTTGTAAAAGTTAATATTGAATGTGCTAGAAGTTCTTACAAAAAGCTCGGTTTCTTTACTTCTTGATTTATTGTGTTTTTGATATAGCCATTCACTATGTACCGCATCTGAGGTAAAGCGAACCCCATATCGGTAAATGGTTTCGCTATATAAAAAGGTAATTTCAAATGTAGTCGGGAAATTTGGATGAATCGTATCTAAACGAAATTTATGGATATTTTTTTTGATACAATCTTCATCTTTTACGGAGTTTAAAACCAATGTTTTCAGGGCAAACATCGCTTGTATTAAGCTACTCTTACCACTCGCATTTGCCCCATAAATAGAAGCACTTTTAAGGAGTTGATAATGTTTATTAATCGCAAAAATATTATTAACATCTAGCGATTTATTTTTTGAGCGGATACTATTCACCGCCGTCATACTAAAAGTTGCAGGATCTTTGAACGATTTAAAGTTGCCTACTTTGAATTCGATAAGCATATTGATGATATTATGTTGCAATAATTTTGCATAAACACTAAAAATTGTGAATTTTTCTCAAAAATAGGCATTTTTATCAAATAAGTAAAGTTAAATTTATTTTTTATGGGTGGAAATTAGTTTTCTGTTGTTCGTTGTCTGTTTTTAATCAATTTTAGGGTAAAAGTCGTCAAGTGTAGCGAAGCAAAACGTCCGTCGTCAAGCCTGCCTGTTGGCAGACAGGGCGAAGCCGTCCGTTCACTGTTTTTCTTTACTCCAAAAAAGGTTGATACATCATAATCGCATGGTTTTCCGTTACCAATTCTTCATGGAGTAGTGCTTCCGTATTTTTATCAAAAGTCTGTCTAAAAATTTGATTATGCCGAGTATAACCGCCCCACACTTCGCCTTGCATTTGATGATTTCGTTCTTCTATATGGTACTGAACCGTTAAAGGATATTGAGCTAAAAATTGACCTTTTAGGTGTGTATCGGTTATTGTCAATCGTAATTGAAAAGGTTGGTTAGTCTCGTTTTTAATTTGTAAATCGACATAATTGTAAGATAGCGTAGCACCGCTACCAAAAGGCAGCGTTCTTTTCACATCAGGGAATACATCATAACTATGTCGCCAGCGTTCCGTTATGGTTAGCGGTGTATGCAATGCCATCCAATAAATCAAATTTCCCATTTGACATAATCCACCACCAATTCCTTTTTTTATTCGTCCATTATCTAGCATTAAGCCCTCTTTATAGCCTTTCCGTTTTTGCGTATTGCCAACCAAGTACCAAAATGAAAAAGTTTCACCAGGCTGAATGACAATACCATTAATTCGATTTAACGCCAGTTGTAGATTTATTACTTTATTGTGTTGTAAATACATATCCACATCTTTCAATTTTCGGAGTAAGGTGGATTGATGTTCTATTACAGTATGCGGTAACGGGTTTTCTGTACGATAGGTGGCATATTTAGTATCGCCCAACCACCATTGAATCTGTCTTTTAGCTATAAAATAGCGTTTACCCAACCATTTTCTTAGAGGGCTTCGATATTTTGGTTTAGCAACGCCTAACTTAAAAGATGAGGTATTTGACATATTTTGAAATTGGAAATTAATTACTAAACTTTCTGGTCACTATGTTAAAGTTTTCACCATCAACCACTAAAACGTTCATCCAAAAACTAAGTTTCATTATGAGAAAGCTAATCTACACAAGTCTATTATTGTTATTGTCAGGTGTTTTATTATTCGGGACAGCAGTGCCTTCAAATGCCAACACGAATATTACTATACATTTCGGATATACGATTTCGGATTTCGGAGTTCATCCAAAATCCGCAATAAGTAAAATGTATAGTAGTACGAGTAACACGAATATTTTAGGGGTTTTTAAGACCACAAATACAAAAACAAAGCACATTGAAAAAATTGTGATTGAATGTGAGAAAGGGACTTATTTTATCTCTACTCATGTCGCTTGTAAATATAAAGTATGTAGTTGGGGAAAAGTAAGGCTAAAAACCATAGGCAAAAATACCTATCAAGCAATGTACACACAAGGACTCTCTACCATCTTAATGACTATCACTCAAAAAGGCAAACAACTTACCGTGACCACTAAACGAACCTATAAAGATAGCCGTCCACCTTCTCAAAAAAAGGATGTCTTAACATTGAGTAAGAAATTGAGTTGTTGATTAAAAGGGTGTAGGAAAATCTAATCATAC
The DNA here is from genome assembly GCA_964385675.1 of uncultured Saprospiraceae bacterium. Classification (GTDB taxonomy): domain Bacteria; phylum Bacteroidota; class Bacteroidia; order Chitinophagales; family Saprospiraceae; genus CAYLSF01. The sequence goes on along the minus strand of CAYLSF010000106.1, from coordinate 1,844 downwards.
ATTTTATAGCGTACGGGCAAGTTGTACTGAAAATTTACGGGTTTTCCATCCTTTATGGCAGGTGTCCATTTGGGTAGTTGTTGCATCTTTTTAACCATTGCAAGTGCATTATCACCCGTACCACATCCTAGATCTCTAAGGATTTTAGGGTTTACAACTCGCCCAGTTTTATCAACAATAAAACGAATAACGACTACGCCTTCTATACATCTTCCAAATGAAACAGGATAATAGGTATTGCGATATACAAACCGTAATAATCGTACATAGGAAGAATCTAATTGTACTTTATAATCTTCTACGCCTTCTAATTTTTCTGGAAATAACGGCTCTTGATCAACTTCTTCAAATATCTCTCCTTCAATTTTCTCTTTTTGAATCGGTTTGGGTCTTGGCTTTGGTTTAGGCTTCGGTCTTGGTCTAATCGGTAACGAATCGGCTATCGTGCCTATACTACTTTTAACCATTTGATTGGAAGGGGTTTCATTACAATTAATCATAAAAATTGTAATGCTAATTATTAAACTTAAACTAATTATCTTTTTCATTATTATGGATTTTATTTATCAAATCGAATATGAATGGGCAGATTAAATTGAACTTTTACAGGTTCTCCGTTACATTTACCGGCTATCCATTTTGGCATTTTATTAATTACTGATAAATAGGTTTTACTTATTACTGGATGCGCTTCTCTGAGTACAAAAGGTTCAATAACCTTTCCTTGTTCATCAATAATAAATCGAATAACTGTAACGCCTTCGACATCTTCTTCATCAGGTATGGTAAGCCTATTGATATTAGCATTGATATAGGCTAACATTTTCTTATCTGCACAGTGCTTTTTATCCGCTATACTTCCTTCCATCTCTTCACAACCTAAAAATCTGGGCATTTCTTCTACCATTTCATATACATCGGTTGAGCCTTCTACCACTTTACAAGTTGAAATTGTATCAAGACTAGTTTGTTGAATCACATTATTTTGCATTGTTGGTTCGGTGTTTTTATGGTCTTGTTTACAAGAGGTCAGTAGGAATAGAATACTACATACAATAATTATTGATTTCATAATAGATTATTTAAAAATCAAATTTGATGCTCAAAGGAAACCGCATTTTGACTTTTACCGCTTTTCCTCGTTGTTTACCTGGAATCCAAGGCGGCATTTCATTCATGAGGGCAACCAGTCTTAACCATTCTTTCTGATATAATGGACACATATCGTGATTCAGTTTTGGGTTTATTAATTTTCCTTTTTCATCTACTATAAATTCTAAAATTATCATCTTTGTTATATCACAATCATCTGATAAAGCTGGATAACTGAGATTTTTAAAAATAAACTCTAACATCTTCTTATCTGCACATTGCTTCTTCTCGTCAATATTCCCTTCCATCTCTTCACAACCTGGAAATCTGGGCATTTCTTCTACTATTTCATAAATAGTTGTGTCATGCTCGATGGATAAAACCGTTGACTCTATATCTGTTTTTCCATTTTGAAATAGCCATAATCCGCAAAGTAGTATCAATATATTTTTCATTATGAGTTAAGTTTGATTACTTCATTCCAAACAAATCCGAATCGGTAGATTCCATTGCACTTTTACGGGTTTTCCGTTCTGTTTCCCCGGTGTCCACGGAGGTAATTCATTCATTCGGTTAACGACCCGCAAACCTTCTTTTCCACATCCTGCACATATATTTCTAAGTATTTGAGGATTGATAACTTTCCCTTTTTCATCTATAATAAATCGAATCACCAATACGCCTTCGACTCCACCTTCACGAGCGACGATTGGCACTTTGAAATTAGTATAAATAAATTCCAACATCTTTTT
>CAYLSF010000105.1:0-11871 GCA_964385675.1 uncultured Saprospiraceae bacterium | reverse complement strand
GTAAAATTATGTGGTATGACGCTGTAACGTGTAAACGTAAACAAGGAGCAACAACTATCACCTATGTTGAAAAACAACAGTTAAAACCCGATTTCAATGCCTCCGCTTGTTTTTTTGGTGAACACTTATTGAGCCTTTACCCTAACGCTATTGTAGGCTTGGTCGAAAGTGAGAAGACAGCAATATATATGTCTGCAATTCACCCTAATATGGTTTGGTTAGCCACAGGAGGGAAAAACGGTGCAAAATGGACAAGTCGAAGTGTTTACATTCCTCTACTAGACCGACAAGTTGTTATTTTCCCTGATTTGGACGCTCACGATGTTTGGACTCAAAAAGCCAAGATTTTAACCAATGCAGGTATTGATTTAGAGGTTTCTTCTATTCTAATGGATATGAATAATGCCTTCAAATCTCAATACCCTAAAGCCGATATTATGGACTTAGGCTTGATTCAAAAGTGGCATCAAAAGATTACCCAAGACCATCTTGATATTATTGAAAATAAATGGATTTCTAAACCCCTATATAAATTAATGTAAATGAAAACCTTAATCAGAGGAGAACTTACAAAAACGGAAAAAGTAGAGCTAGAAAAATTGAATAACCTGATGCAAACCAGTGATTTATATTCTGATAAAGAGCGTAAACAATTGCTCTTACTTTTCATCAATACAATCACCTTACAAATCAGACCTAAAAAGCAACTACGATGAATATTATACAATTACAACCTAAGTTGATAAAGTTTACAGAGGAAATTGCAAGACAGCTCCTCCCAAAGTTTCAAACACAAGAAGAACTAGATAAACTACTGGAACACCACCATATTTCAGCTAAATCATCTATCACCAAAAGCGAAATAGCAGGATGGTATGGTGTCCATAGAATGACCTTTAATAAGTGGATTAAGGGGTTTGGTAAGCCTATTTTTCCCAATTATACGTTGTACCTCAAGCGTAAGCATTTATACGTTTCAGAAGTCTTGTGGATTATGAAAACATTGGGCTATGAAGGGCAAGTGTATCGTAAAAAAGAGTTGCTGGAGCTTTTGGAAACAGATTATCGGACAATGCAAGATAATATCAGAACGTTTCCTCAGATTTATGGTATTTCTACAACGGTTTACAATAGTCTCTCTAAGTTTCCACCGAATATTGGGCAGCGAATTGTAGCAGGACTTTGGTTAGAATAATGCTATTCTTTTAAGGCTATTGACGAGCGTTTAGCAAGGTGTTTTAGGGTTCAAGTATCTTTGTATAGATATGTAAACAGTCCAAAACAACTGTTTAAAGCACTTTTAAAACCAATTAAATCAAATAAAACCAATTGATAAATGACCGTAACAATTTCTTGTCGAGTGACACCCGAACAGAAGTTTGCATTGGTGCAGCGTAGCGAAAAGCTAGGAATGAAACTTTGCAAATATGTAGAAATGATGGTGTTGAAAGGTTTTGAGGAGGAACAGAGCGAGGCGAAGGAAAACACGGAGAATACTTCAAAAGAAGCCGCTCCAACAGCATCAATAACCATTGATACCGTAATTCGGACGACCTCCCCTACTAAGGCGGATATATTTGAAAAATATATGCTCGACCTCCAAGAACGTTATCCTGATTCATCAGAAGTAGAGTTAGTAAACGCTTGTGTAATTCATGCTTTTTCTAATCATAAAGCATGGCATCAAAAGAGTCTAAAAACCTACTTGAAACGACTAAAAAAAGGGCAATATGACGACTAGAGGATACATTGGCGTACTGCTGATTTTAATTGGCGGTATCGCTATTTACAAACTTTTTTTTCTAAATCAAACCAAAAACATCAAGGATGAATCCACCATATAATTATTCAACGCCAAGATACGCAACCCCCTCTCCTCGTGTAGGTTGGCAGATTATCAATAGTACCATTGCTAAAATGATTGTAGGTACAATCTGTGCTATTGTTTTGCTCCGCTATTTACAGTCTTTATCCAAAGATGAAGCATTGCAAGAAAAGGCAAAAGAGGTTTCTACTTTTGGTAAAAATGCTTATGGCATCTATCAAGATTTTAAGCAGCCGAATGGACGGTATCAGACTTATGAAACATCAAGAAATTAATGGTGTTTACGACCCAAAATCAATAAATCTTTTGCTCCATTATAAGTAGTTATTTTTAGGTGAAATTTAAGGCTTTGTTCGCAGTTTTTTAGACTGTAAACGAAGCCTTTTTTATTGGTGATTTTAGATGATTTTCAACTCAAATCTCAACTCAATATTCAAGTTCAAAAACTATGCTTTTTCTACCGCTAAATTCAAGGCAGATTCAACCTCAAACTTCTCCATAAATGGTTTTTCATTTTTCAAACAAACGGTACATTCCCAATGTCCTTTTTTTAAAGTTGGCGTATGGATTTTATCAACCTTTAATTTCGTTTTATCCGTAGGGTCAATCCAAACATTAAACCCTTGATTCAGAAGTGCATTGACGTGTTGCTGAGCCTTTGACATTCGGTTGTAAGTGGTTTGAACGGTCTTAGATTTTTGGTACGCTCGTTTGTAATTTTGAACCGCATTTTTAACGTGTTTTTCATAAGCAAAAACTGTATTTGAAACACTATCCATTTCAATAATTGTAGCTTCTTTTTGAGTTGAGTTTTCTGAGATTTTTTGAGCCAGTTTTTGAGTTGAATTTTCTATAACTTGTTGTGGCACAAATCGCTCAATTTTATTCTTTGAGATTGAACCTTGTGCATGATGCGGTTTTTCTATTGGTTTTTCAGTGCTTTTTTTAGTTAAATCCTCATTGGTTTGCTCTTCTTCTTTAGTTGTATTCTTGTATCGTTTTTGTGGTGCTATCTCTCCACCACCTTGTGCAAATTTCAAGTATAATTCATAACCCAAAATGATTAAAAAGGAGAGGAGATTAATCCCCACATTTGCCCCCATTGCCAACATTCCAAATAAAGATAATTTAGCCTGTTTTCGTTTGTTTGCTGCAATCGTTGTATTTACATCTTTTATCTTGGATTGTTCAGCTAAATTTAGGGCGACGCCATGCCGTTTTCGAGCCAATGTTAAGTCCTTTTTTTCCTGTTCAATGAGGTTAGAAAGTTTGGTGTTGAGCGTTGTCAACTGCCGTTGCCCCTTGATAATTGGTTCACGGTGTTCCCACGGAATAACCGCACCTGCTGCATAGCTGTTTACTTTTCGTTGCTTTTTAGCAATTAATTTCTCTACCGCTTTGATTTGAGATTTGAGTTCTTTTTTTGAATTAGTATATTCCTTTTTGATGGTTTCAATTTCCTGTTGTTGTGCCGTTGTTTTGGACGCAATCAATTGGTCATTGTAGGCTTTTTCTTTGTCCAAAGATGCTGCTTGAAGGCTTGGAGTAACCGACTCAATCGCATGAATGCTGCCGTGTTGACTTAGAAAGAGGGTAGAGTACAACGAACCGCCTGTAAACAGCATCGTCACCAGTAGCATCATACCATACGCCAAACTTCGATAAAATAACCCTCGAAATAGATTTTTAGCTGTAATGGTGGTGGATTCGCCCAACATTACCTGAATGATTACTGCCCCTAAAATCGCCACAGCTAGGCTTTCATAAAAGGATTGTCGAGCAGCGTAAACCAATCCATAAATCACAAATCCATCAGCTAAACCGCCTAATATCCGCAAGGGATAACCAATGACATAATACACAATAAACCAAAATGGAGCATATAATTTTTGAAAATCAAAGGAAGTATCAGCATCGACTTGACGCTGCATAAATCGTTCTATATTGGACATGATTTTTTTTTATTTAGAAGTCAGAAATTAGAGATCAGAAGTCAGATCGCTAACGCTGTCAGAAGTCAGATTTTTTTATATTAAAATTTAGGTAAAAGCACTAACACGTTGCAAATTGACTGGATAACTGATTAGACAATTGATGAACTACATTTCGGTTGCCTCGCCTTGTTGATTTGCTACTTTGCAATTGTTTCTTGGCTTTTGCAAAAAACCAATTCAATTGCCCTGCCTTTTGCCCTCGTTGTACCAATTGTTCAACTTTTTGAATATCAGCTATCCACGATTGTAAGGCTGCTAGTTCTTTATCTTCTAGCAAGTTACAAGCTTTTTCGTAGGTCAGTAAATGTGTCGTCAATAGCTGTAAACAGCGATAGAGGTGGGCTTCATTTTCGCATTGTTGACCATAGATTTTATCCAATAGGGCATTGGTTTGAGGAATCAGCGTAGCAATACGTTTACGCATCTTTTTGGGTGCTGCTGCCTGTTCGTTGATATAGGCAGAAAGGGCATTTTTCTTTAAATTGGCATTGAACCAATTGAAAAAGTGTCGCTTCACCGCAGCAATATTTTTGTAGGTTGTACCACTCGCAATAGCCGTTTTTTGAAAGTGTTGGAGTAATAAATCAAATTGCGTCACCGTCAACACCGCATTAGAAGTCATGTTGATGATTTGTCCAATAAATTGATTTACCCAATTTTTATCTTCTTGTAATTGCGTCAAAATCAATTGATTCATTTTCAAAAAAACACCATCATCATTTTTCGCCTTTGCTGTTATTTGTTGTTGCTGTATTTTAGTCTTACTATCTTTCGTATTACTACTATCTGTATTATTAAGCAACCCAGTTTTTGGTCGGTCGGGTTTCTTGATGGACGGATTAACCGACGGTGTAGTTTTCCGTTTGTCGGTTTTCTCGACGGTCGAGGAATTTTTACTTGGGTTTAAATTTTTTTGAGCGGATTTCGATAATTTTTTTAAGCACAGTTGATAAACCGTACCTTCAAATTTTCCTGTCTCCTTATTCCAAACTTTAATCAATTCAATATACCCCAATGCTTTCAGTTCCTTAAAGCCAGATTGAACGGTATATTTACCATCAAGGTTAGATCGCTCTACTATTTCATTAATGTAAATTTTCCAATTCTTAGGTCGAGAGAGTAGGAGGGCTAATATTCCTCTGGCTTTGAAGCTTAATCGTTCGTCTAGTAATACTTCGTTGGAGATTTGGGTGAAGTTGTTGTTTTTTGCCTTTGTTTCGGGCAATACACTTTCTGTTTGCCGTTTTGACGGCAATTCGTTACTTTTGTTCATGGTAATCTAATTACTAAGGAGTGACACTTGTAGGTCGCCAAACTTTCAGAGTGTTGCTCCTATATTATTAAAAAATATATGAGTTGTATTTCAAAAATACAATGCAAGTATAAAGGATAATTTTTAATTATTAAACTAAAACCCAATTAAAATTGGGTTTCAATGTATTTTTTATGACAGTCGGAGAACGATTTGCATTGGTTTTGAAAAAAAAAGGCGTTACACAAAAGTCATTTTCAGAACGGACAAGATATAGTGAACAGGCAATTTCAAAATTGATAAAAGGACAAACTCAAAGTCCAAAAGCGGATTTAATTGCTCAAATCGCTATTTCTTTTCCTAATGTAAATTTACGTTGGTTGTTAATTGGTGAAGGGGAAATGTTTGTAAATAATTCAAACAATGAAAATTTACAAACTGAAATCAGTCGGTTAAAAGATGAGTTGTTGAGTTCTCAAAATAAAGTTATTGATTTATTGGAGCAACTCAATCAAAAATAAAAACCGTATTCATTATAAAAACGAATACGGCTTGAGTTTCATACTAACGATTATAAAATCAGATTATTTATCTTCTTTCCTCAAAATATCATACACTTCCTTCAATAAAACCCCTCGAACAACCTCACCAAAACTCGCATCACCCAAAATCTTTTCAAAAATCTCTTGGTTGAGTTCCATTCTATCAATCAACTTATTCGTAAAGCTATCATCGAAGGCAAAACCAAAGGTTTCAATCGGATTCGCTTTTGCATAAGCCTTCAACTCCTCATCTTCCGTCAATGCCGTTTTGAGTTGTTCAAAGAATAAGCGGTCAGCTTCTTCAAATTCAGTTCCGAAGCGTTCATTGAGCGTTTTGATAATTTCTGAAAGTGGTGCTTCTTCATCTTTACTCTTGCTCTTTCCGCCTTGTATCGTACCATCTAAAACACCTTCTTCATCTTTCTCCAGTTTGATTTGTCCTTCATTGATTTTTTGTAAGCGGTAATATTCCAACGTAATTTCGTCCGTAATATCAATCACTTCTTGACTATCTTTTTTGGGCAAACGCTTAATCAGGTACTTAGCGAAGATGTAAAATTTTTCAAAATCAACATCTGTAAAAGGCATAATTTGAGCAATATAAGCGTATAATCGAACCCATTTTATCAAGCTGCTTTTGAAGTCATCTTGTTCTTCTTCTGAAGGCATATCTTTAAACCTATCTAAAGCAGGGTCGAGAATATTGTATAATTTAGCTTGGTCATTTTTAGTGTGTTTTGATTTAAAAAATATCCTTGCAAAATGTTCTACTTCTGCTTCTAAATAAATTCGTTTTTCGTCTAACGTATATTTTATATCGTACAAGTGATTGGGGTCAGGCAAATCTTTAATGATAGTTTTGATATAATAAGGTTGAAAGGACGCTAATATATCTTCTTCCTCATTTACAAAATCTAATATAAAGGTATCGTCTTTACCTGCGTGTCTGCGATTCAGTCTTGATAAGGTTTGCACCGCTTTTACGCCAGATAATTTCTTATCAACATACATCGTATGTAGAAGCGGTTGGTCAAATCCCGTTTGGTATTTGTCTGCTACGATTAATACTTTATACTCCTCTTCTCCGAATATCTCGGGCAATTCCTTTTCGCCATAACCCGTCAAGTTAGGTTCTGAAACGCCATCAGGATAACCATCGTCTATTACTTTACCCGAAAACGCTACCAATACCTTCATTTCTTTTTCATAGCCTTTTTCTTTGATGTACTCTTGAAAGGCAAAATAGTATCGTACAGCGTGTTTGCGAGAATGTGTCACGACCATTGCTTTGGCTAATCCACCAATTTTTTGCATCACATTCGCTCGAAAATGCTCAATAATCACTTCTGTTTTTTGTGCAATATTCGTAGGGTGCAACGTCATTGCCTTTGCTATTGCCTTTGTCGTGCGTTTCTTCTCCAGTTTCGGGTCATCTTCTATCGCTTTCGCTATTTTGTAGTAGGTTTTATACGTTGTATAATTTTGTAATACATCTAATATAAATCCTTCTTCTATCGCTTGACACATCGAGTACAAATGAAACGGCTTTTTATCTCGCCCAAATATTCCTAAAGTCTTAGGTTTTGGCGTTGCGGTAAACGCAAAAAAGGATAAATTTGATTGTTGTCCTCTTGCCTGTGCCGAACGTTCCGCTTGTGTATTGATGAAGTCCTCTGTATCTTCTACCGTTTCATCATTTGCCAAGACAGCTTTCATCTTTTTAGCACTTTCGCCTGTCTGCGAACTATGTGCTTCATCTACGATAATCGCATATTTTCTATCAGGTAAATACTGCGTTTCATCTACGACATAAGGGAACTTCTGTAAAGTCGTGATAATGATATTTTTACCATAATTAAGTGCACTTGCCAGTTGTGAACTTTGCTTATCTATCTTCTGAACCACACCTGATTTATGGTCAAATTGATAAATCGTATCTTGTAACTGACTATCCAAAACCCGACGGTCTGTAATGACAATAACGCTATTAAATACCCGATTATCATTATCATCATGTAAACTCGATAAGCGATACGCCAACCATGCGATAGAGTTGGATTTACCCGAACCTGCCGAATGTTGTATTAAATAATTGTGACCTGCCCCTTCTGCCTTTGCTGCTGCGGTGAGTTTTCGTACCACATCTAATTGATGATACCGTGGAAAAATCAACTTTTCTTTATACCTCGTTCTACCGTTGACCTCATACGGTTCTCGTTCTAAATGGACAAACTGTTGAATAATATTCATCCAGCTATCTTTTTTTAGAATATCTCGCCATAAATAAGTTGTACGATAAGTGCTGTGTGCATCTATTGGATTGCCTTTACCATTATTAAATCCTTTATTGAATGGTAGCCAGTAGGTGTCTTTTCCTCTTAGCTGTGTCGTCATATAGACTTCGTTGGCATCAACAGAGAAATGCACCAAACAACGTTTTTTAAAGGCAAATAAAACTTCTTTTGAACTTCGAGTTAGATTGTATTGCTTGGTCGCATCTTGTACGTTTTGACCTGTAAACTCGTTTTTGAGTTCTAAAGTCGCTACGGGAATACCATTGAGGGATAGCATCAAATCTACCGAATTTCTATTTTTTTCGCTGTAATAAACTTGCTGTGTAACCTTCAATAAGTTTTGACCATATAGGACAATCGTATCGGGATTTTTATCTGAAACAGGTTGAAAGTAAGCCATATTAAACTTTACACCATAATCCTTGATGCCATTGCGTAAGACATCTAAACAACCTCGCAAGTCCAATTCATTATACAATCGTTGCAAAAACTTATTTTCTACGTCTTTACCGTGTATTTGACTTAACTTATTCCATGCTTTTTTTTGTGTGGTTTGGATAAACTCAAATACATCTTGACGAAACAATGCCAATGACTTGATATAAGTCGAAGCATCGCCACGAGTGTAGCCGCCTTCCGTGATAAGGCTTTCTAATATTGCCGTTTCAAATGTTGCTTCTGTATGTATCATGGTAAGTTGTTTGTATGGTTAGGCTATTTTTATTTTTCCAGTAACGACATCGCTAATCAGTGCGGTTCTATATTCTTCTAATAAAGTCACCGCTTCTGTCGCTATCGCTATCTTTTGGTTAAGTAAGGTGGTTTTGGTTTTTATATGTTTTACTATCACTTCTTGTTCTTCAATGCTTGAAAAAGGTATATCTAAGATTGCGTATTTATCTGCTCCAATATTTTGAATAGTAGCTTTATTGAAAATACTTTCTTTCCACCTTTCATAAAAAGATGATTTTGTAAAGAGGTATAAAAAATCAGAAAGTATTATATTCTCGTTTGGACTTGCTTTAATAAGATAACCTGCAAAACACGCTTTACCTTTGTAATTTTTAAATTGAAATGTTTTACCAACTGTAGCACCACTTCTTGCAAAAAGAATATCTCCTTCACAAAGTAAATAATCTGATGCTTTTTCCATTGGTAAAGATTTAAAAGTATCTTTCCTTAAATTACCATCATTTCCAAAGTCTGTTATTCTGATATATCTTGGTTCGTTTATATTAGCTAAAACGGCTGCTTCATTAGCACCATATTTTAATCTCTCATCAATAACATACTTCAACTTCTTCACTTCCCAATGCTTCGGAATATCGCCTAACCATTCAATACCACTACCCTTCATTTCCACCGCATCATTAATACCTTTCGTCACCGCTTGATTAATAATAGCGTTTTTGTGTTCTTGATATTTTTGGATAAGTGCTTTTTTGGTTTGGATAAGGTCATCTATCTCGGCTGTTTTGTGGTCGAGGTAGGTGGCGATGGTTTTTTGTTCGGGGAGTGGTGGAATTGGAACTTTAATTTCTTTTAGTGTACCTCCATATATTACATCAATAATTGTAGAATTACTTTCAGATTTAACATTGCTAATAAAACAGTTCGTATCATTTACATAATATTCTAACCATTTATATAATAAAAGTTCTTCGTTAATTTGAATTCTAATTACACATGGATGTAATACTCCTTCTTCTATACTCATCGGTAATTGATAGCATTTACCAATTGTTCCACGAGTAGTAAAAAGAATATCTTTTGAATAAACTTTAAAGGAAATTAAATCTTGAAACTTATCATAATCAATATAATCCGTACCCGTTTTAGCATCTTTGTCTAAGATATTCCTTTGAGTATAAACTTTGTAAGTACCTGATAAAGAAAGGTCGCTACTTTTCAATTGACTACCAAAAGGGCCTGTTTTTAAAGCGTCTTTTTCTTCTTTTAAAAGGTGTTTAATCTTCTTAATATTCCAATGACTTGGGATTTCCCTAATCCACGGACTATTAGACTTTTTATAATTATCGTAAGTATTCATAATAGTAAGGGTTAAGGATTATTCAAATAATTGTTTTTCTAAGTCCAAGCTTTTTTGTTCGAGTGCCAGTATATCGGCTTTGATGTCAGATAGTGAGCGTAGCGGCTTAAACTCATAGAAGTATTTGGTAAAGTTGATTTCATAACCGATTTTGAGTTTATCTTCATTCATAAACGCATCGGGTACGTGCGGTAGCACTTCCGCTTCAAAATACTCGGTATAATCCTGTTCTATAAAATCTTCATCTAAAAAAGGGATATTTTCATAATCTCTTAGCTTAGAATCGGGTTTAGGTTCGCCTTTTCTATTCGTAATCTTTTGACCCTTATCATCTCTCAAAGGTCGTTCAATCGGCAAACGCCAGTAGCCGAAGTATTTATTTGGAAATATTTTAGAAAATTCGTTTTCCTCAAAGTCGTCATAGAGTTTGGTAATAAAGCCGATACCTTTGGTTTGACCATTTTCGGGGATTTGTTTGCGTTTATTCCCAAGGCTTTTACTCATTTTTTCCCAAAAGCGATTAAATTCAATTGCACCTTCAGCTACTAATGTTTCGTCTTTTTCGCCAGTTGCATTGATGAGTTGTATTTTGCCCTTGCGTTGTTGGCTTTTTTTATTGGTCACAATCCATATATACGTGGAAATACCTGTATTATAAAAAAGTTGGTCAGGCAAAGCAACAACCGCTTCGAGCCAATCATTTTCGATAATCCATTTTCTAATATTCGATTCTCCACTTTCTGCCTGTCCTGTAAATAAAGGTGAACCATTAAAGACAATACCGATACGGCTGCCTGATGCCTTCATCTTAGAAACCATGTGCAGCAAAAAAAGCAATGAACCGTCATTGATTCTCGGCAAACCTGCCCCAAAACGCCCTGCAAAACCTAATTTTTCATGTTCTTTTTTAATCTGCGTTCGTGCCTTTTTCCAATTCACCCCAAACGGAGGATTCGATAACATATAATCAAACTCATCACTTTGCAATCCATCAACGGTAAAAGTATTTCCAAATTTGATGTTTTGTGGATTCTGCCCTTTTATTAGCATATCTGATTTACAGATAGCATAAGATTCAGGATTGATTTCTTGTCCAAAAACTTGTAGTTTCGCTTTGCTATTGTAATCATTGATAAACTTTTCGGCAACCGATAACATTCCGCCAGTACCACAAGCAGGGTCATACATGGTTTTGATAATGCCCTCTTTAGTGAGCATCTCATCATCTTCAATAAAAAGGAGGTTCACCATCAATTTAATTACTTCACGAGGGGTAAAGTGTTCTCCTGCGGTTTCGTTGGATTGTTCCGCAAATTTTCTAATCAATTCCTCAAAGACATACCCCATTTCCATAGAAGTCATATCCGACAAATCAATATCATTGAAAGAAGAAACGACTTGAAATAAAATATCCGATTTAGGGTCGTCCATTTTATCAATCTCTTTTTCAAAGTTGAAATATTCTAAAATATCCCTTGCATTAGCCGAAAAACCATTGATGTAGTTGCGAAGGTTAGCGGCTACATTATTTGAGTCATCTTTTAATCCTTGAAAATTGAATTTACTTCTATTATGAAAATTTTGCCCCGCAATACGGTTGAGCGTTTTATCTTTAACCGCATCTTTCATACTTGCTACTCTTGGCAAAAAGTCTAATACTTTTTGTTTTTTCGGAGCTAATACACAATCCAAACGCCTTAAAACCGTCATTGGCAAAATGACTTTACCATAGTCGGGTTGTTTGTAATCTCCTCGCAATAGGTCAGCGACTTCCCATATTAAACTGGCTTTCTCTTGAAAATTTATCATTAATTTTGGTTTATTTGAGTATATATAAAATGGTGTTTATTCTCATAGTTCAAAAGTAGTAGAAAATATTATTAAATGTGCGTAAAATTTATTTTACGCACGGGT
>CAYLSF010000104.1:0-11942 GCA_964385675.1 uncultured Saprospiraceae bacterium | reverse complement strand
GATGGTGCTGGAAATATAAGTTGGGCTAGTAATCATGACGACCTTGGCAATCACACGGCAACTCAAGTTTTAGGCATGAATGACCATGCCATTCGTTTAAGAGGAAATGGTGACGCTAGTCATGTCTTACGATATGTTGGCGCTTCATCAAAATTTGCTAATGTTGATTTGAATGGACCTGTACTACATGGTTATAAACAAGGAGCTTTAGGTACAAAATATTTTAGTGGTTTTGAAAGAATAGCACTATCATGGGATTATAGAGGAAGAGTAGGAATAGGTACAACTAATCCAACAAAAGCTCTATTAGAAATAAATGGCTGGGTTAACTATGTTCATCCTACTGGACATATAATGAATCATGCAGGAAGTATTTTTGGAATTGGAGGTCAGAATGTTAGTACATCCATTTATGCTTCTAATACTATATCTGGTCATGAAATAATAGCATTCTCCGATGCTCGTATTAAAAATATCAAAGGTGTGAGTAACCGTGAAAAGGACTTGCAAACCATCAATCAAATCGAAATTACGGATTATACAATGATTGATACCATTAGCAAAGGTAATCGCTCTTACAAAAAAGTAATTGCTCAACAAGTAAAAGAGGTCTTTCCGCAAGCAGTAACAATGTCAACAGATGTTGTGCCTGATATTTATCAAAGAACAACTTTAAAAGACGGCTGGATACAACTCAAAACAGACTTGAAAGTAGGTGAACGCGTTAAAATTTTCACTGATAACAATCAAGGAGTATATGAAGTTACCGAAGTAGAACCTACTCGTTTTCAAGTGAAAGAACTGGCTAATCAAAATTTAAAATCTGAAACAGTCTTTGTCCTTGGTCGAGAAGTGAATGATTTTCATAGTGTAGATTATGAAGCCATTTCTATGTTGAATGTGAGTGCAACACAAGCCTTGTACGACATCATTCAACAACAAGCCAAAGAGATTAATACTTTAGAAGCTAAAGTTGCAAAAATCAATCAAACTAATAAAAAGCTAAAAGCCCAAGTCGCCAAAATCAATCAATTAGAAGCCATGCTTCAACAAATGCAAGAACAATTATCTGCTGAAAAGCCAACGACCAACTTTTCTGAGCAATAGCTGTAAATGATGAAATGTAAATAAAATATGAGGTGTGATTTTATAAAATTATACCTCATATTTCAAAAATGTCCCTTTTTTATAAGTCAAACGCCTCTCTTCAACAGTCTTTGTCCTTTTTCAACAGCTCTTGTCCCACCTCGTAAGTCATAGTGCTACATATTTGCCTCATTAATTGTTATGAAGCACAACTGTTTTCTACCAAATATAGGTAGTAATCATTTTTAAAAACTTAAATAAAATGCAAGACTTCATTCAAACCAAACTCTCCATAATGAGAAATATAAATAATTGGAAGATAAGTAAAGTCTTTTTACTCACGCTAATACTAATCACTAATCACCAATTACTAATCACTAGTCACGCCCAAGTCGGCGTCAACGATGACAACAGTTCACCAGCCGCATCGGCTATGTTAGATGTCAAATCTACCACCAAAGGGATGCTCATTCCAAGAATGACGACCGCACAGCGAGATTTGATTTCAATGCCTGCAACGGGTTTGATGGTTTATAATACCACAACTAATAGTTTTAATTTTTATAATGGAACAGCATGGATTGAAATCACAACTGGTTCGGATAATGTCATTGCAGATGCAGATGGAGACACCAAAATTCAAGTTGAAAAAGGTGTGGACGAAGATAGCATTCGCTTTGATATTTTGGGAAGTGAACGATTGGTGCTGAAGCAAAATAATAGCGGTATTACGATGTTGAGTTTTCCGAATACAAAGCGAAATATCTTGATTGGTCAAGATGCAGGATTGAATACGAACTTAAACAATATTCCCGATAAAGGACAAGATAATATCTTTATTGGTTATCAAGCAGGAAAGACAAATACGACAGGTTACGAAAATACTTTTATCGGTCATCAAGCAGGGTTATCCAATTTTACAGGCATTAGCAATATTTTCATTGGGTATAAAACAGGGTTGTCCAATACGACAGGAGATTTTAATACCTTTTTAGGTGATTATGCAGGTAATGCAAATACAACTGCAGGTTCAAATACTTTTATTGGAAATTCCGCAGGTTCAAGAACTACAACAGGCGGACTTAACGTCTTTTTGGGTTCAAGTACAGGTTACTTAAATACAACAGGTCAACAGAATACCTATATTGGTTCATTGGCAGGTTTGACTAATACTGATGGAGAGAGAAATGTGTATTTAGGTTTTCAAGCAGGCTATAATGCAACGGGTAACGATAAACTCTATATTGAAAATTCTAACTCCAACGCACCATTGATTTATGGCGAATTTAATAATGATTTAGTTCGTATCAATGGCACATTGAATATCAATAATGCTTTTTCATTTCCAACAACAGACGGTACAACAGGACAAGTTTTATCTACAAACGGAACAGGTACATTGACTTGGGCAAATGCAACGGTTAATACAGATAATCAAACGATTGATACCATTCAACTCAGCGGTGATACCTTACAGTTATCGTTGTCTAATGATGGTGAAGTTATCAAAAAAATCGACCTCAGTAGCATAGGAGACATTCCAAAAATGTCACTTGCTCAGCGTATGGCTATCGCATCGCCGACTGTTGGAGAATTAATTTACGATACGACCACCAAAACCTATTGGTATTATGCTAATGGTCAATGGAATGAAATACGAAATAGATTAGAGACACTTGCGCTTGATAGCTATTTATGCTTAGAAACAACAGGTAGTTTAGCAACAGGTTTCAATGGATTACCTATTACTCCTACCAATATAATAGTAAATGGAAATGAGGCTTATGTCGAATATAATGAATTCATTTTTGATATATTTAATATAAGTAATCCAACAAACCCGTCATCAAGTAGTAGAACCTTTTATCAATATATATTTGCTTTGTATGTATCTGGTAATTATGCTTATCTAGGAGGAGACCAAGGTTTTTTTAAAATTGTAGATATTAGTAACCCTGCTAATCCTACTACTACAGGTAGTTTATCCTTTAGTGGTAATAATGGTCATGCTTACGGGTATATATATGGAATAACGGTCGCTGGAAATTATGCTTACGCAATCGGTCCTGATGTTTTAAATGTCATAGATATTAGTAATCCTGCTAGCCCTACATTAAGTGGAACTATGAGTCTATCTGATGTTGTAGAGCATGAGACTGTATTGATTGTATCTGGAAATTATATCTATGTCAATACAAAACATCACATCAAAGTAATAGATATCAGCAACCCTACTAATCCTACGATAGTTGGTCAGGTAGGCTTAGGAGCAAATAGCAACGCATGGTCAATGACCAAATCTGGTGACTATCTATATATTGGAACAGTAGGAAGCAAAAAAATGGAAATTGTTAATGTCAGTACACCCACTAATCCGTCGATTAGTAGCAGTTTATCATTTAGTGGAGCTATCCCAAGATTAGTCAAATCAGGAAATTATGTTTTGGCAGTAGAAAAATTTAATTCGAATCCTGATGCTTTACATTTAATAGATGTCAGGAATCCATATAGCCCTAACCTAATAGGCATCCCTTTTACAGCCGATACAATAGGAGCTATAGCAATTTCTCCTTCTGGTGATAATATTTATATAGGTTCTAATACTGGACTAAACATATTAAAGCAATGTACGGGTATTACTACAGATGTATCATCAGGAGCAATAGTAAATGTAAGTAGTACTGAAGTAGATAATCAAACTTTAGATGTTGCTCAATTGAATGGAGACAACTTAGAGCTTTCTCTTTCTAATGATGGAGAAGCTACTAAAAGTATCAGTTTGAGTGATTTTAGGCAAACCATAGATGTTGGGCAACTTAATGGCAACAACTTAGAGTTATCACTTTCTAATGATGGTCAAGCTACTAAAAGCATTGATATTAGCGGAATTAAAGATAATTTAGGCAACCATACCGCAACTCAAAATATTCAGTTGGACAGTCATTGGTTGAGTGGCGATGGCGGCAATGAAGGACTTAACGTAGATAATGCAGGTCGTGTAGGTATTGGAAGAACTCCACTTAACGGTATTCATAATCCTTTGTCTGTACAAGGTTATTATGCTCAGAATACGCTTTTCAATTCAACAAGACCTGGTGGCGGAACATACCTTGATATTACCAATCATGGAGGAGGAAGAATGTTGTTAGGTGTAGATGGTAATGGTTTTACTAATGCATCAGATACTTTAGATGGTGTAATAGGTACGTGGTCTAATGGCGATTTAAAGTTTTTTGCAAACGCCACAGAACGAATGAAAATTAAAAAAACAGGACAAGTCAATATTAACAATACTTATGATTTACCAATGACAGATGGTGTTGGAGGACAGGTACTTATTACAGATGGAGCAGGAACACTTCACTGGGGCGAACCTGCTCATCCAACGAATATCGGTGTTTTAGGTATTGGAATACAAGCAACAAGAGCGGTACTCGAAGTCAATAGTGTTAATGGTAATGCCTTTATGGCACAATATACTGCTTTACATGCAGGAGGTGTCAGTGGGCCTTATTACAATCACACCGAACAATTTTCTATTTATGCACACGATGCTGTCGCTGCTTCAGAATTCAATGCCTTTTCCGATAGTCGTATTAAAAATATATATGGTCTTTCTAACTCGAAAAAGGATTTAGAACAACTGCTAAAAATAGAAATTACTGATTATCAATTAATTGATACCATTGGTCAAGGCAAGCAAATGTATAAAAAAGTCATTGCCCAACAAGTTAAAGAAGTTTATCCACAAGCTGTAAAAACTAATATCACCCGAGCTATTCCAGACATTTATCAAATGGCTACAGTAGAAAATGGATGGATAGTTTTAGAGAATGATTTGAAAATAGGTGAACGCATTAAAATTATTACAGAAGAAGATGATAAAATCTATGAAGTAACAGAAGCAGAATCTACTCGATTTAAGGTAGGACAACTGACAACTGATAACCGACAACTGACAACTGTTTTTATTTACGGGAGAGAAGTTAACGATTTTCATACAGTAGATTATGAAGCAATTTCAATGCTCAATGTAAGTGCGACCCAACAACTGGCAAAGGAAAATGAGATGATAAGAGATGAAATTAATGCCTTAGAAATTCAGGTTGCTAAAATCAATGAGTTGGAAGCTATAGTCAATCAAATTCAACAGCAATTATCAACGAAAATTAAAGAAACACAAATTGCCGAAGAATAGGTAATAACAATAGAATTTATCAAAAAACTCAAATAAAATGCAACACTTTATTCAAATCAAATCATCAGCGATGAGTAATATAAATATTTGGCAGGTCAGTAAAGTCTTTTTACTTACACTTGTATTAATCACCAATCTACTAGTCACTAGCTATGCTCAAGTTGGCATCAATGATGACAATGGCTCACCTGATGCATCGGCGATGCTTGATGTCAAATCTACTACTAAAGGTATGTTAATTCCTAGAGTGACAACCACACAACGAAATGCGATTAGCTCACCTGCTACGGGCTTGATAGTTTATAATACCACAACTAATAACTTTAATTTTTATAATGGAACAGCATGGATTGAAATCACAACGGGTTCGGATAATGTCATTGTGGATGCCGATGGAGATACCAAAATCCAAGTTGAAAAAAGTGCGGATGAAGATAGCATTCGCTTTGATATTTTGGGTAGTGAACGATTGGTGTTAAAGCAAAATAATAGTGGTATTACGATGTTGAGTTTGCCCAATACAAAACGAAATATCTTGATTGGTCAAGATGCAGGATTGAATACGAATTTGAATAATATTCTTGATAAAGGGCAGGATAATATTTTCATTGGCTATCAAGCAGGAAAGACGAATACGACAGGTTATGAAAATACATTTATCGGTCATCAAGCTGGTTTGTCCAACTTTACGGGCATTAGTAATATTTTCATAGGCTACAAAACAGGTTTTTCTAATACGACAGGAGATTTTAATACTTTTTTAGGTGATTATTCAGGGAATGCAAATACAATCGCAGGTTCAAATACTTTTATCGGAAATTCCACAGGTTCAAGAACTACAACAGGTGGACTAAATGTCTTTTTGGGTTCAAGTACGGGTTACTTAAATACAACAGGTCAACAGAATACCTATATTGGTTCATTGGCAGGTTTGACTAATACTGATGGCGAAAGAAATGTGTATTTAGGTTTTCAAGCAGGCTATAATGCAACAGGCAATGATAAACTCTATATTGAAAATTCTAACTCCAACGCACCGTTGATTTATGGAGAATTTAATAATGATTTAGTTCGCATCAATGGCACATTGAATATCAATAATGCTTTTTCATTACCAACTGCTGATGGTACAACGGGACAAGTTTTAACAACTAATGGAACAGGCACGGTATCTTGGACAAATGCAATGGTTAATACAGATAATCAAACCATAGATACTATCCAACTCAATGGAGATACCTTACAATTATCACTTTCTAATGATAGTGAAGTTACCAAAAATATCGACCTCAGTAGTATAGGTGATATTCCAAAAATGACAACCATTCAACGGAGTACCCTTACTTCACCAACAGTAGGAGAACTAATCTACGATACGACTACCAAAACCTATTGGTACTATGAAAATAATCGGTGGAATGAAGTCAATAATGGTAATACTTCAATCAATATAGAAGACTTTGGAACAAAATATAGTTGTATTGAAAAAGTAGGAAATATTGGAACAGGAACCTATAATCATGAGATTATTACCTTAGGAAATAAGGCTTATGTACGTTCTGTAATAGATATTAAAATCTACGATATAAGCACGCCAACTAACCCAACATTGATAGGGAGTTATAATAGCACTAATGAATTAATCGGGTTTAAGGTAGTTGGAAATTACATTTATTTTGTTGAAGGACAGGTTTTTAAAATTCTAGATATTAGTAATCCTGTTGCTCCTACACTGAAAGGAAGTATTAATATTTCAACAAACTCCTTTAGTTCTTTTTTAGATGTATCTGGGAATTATGCTTATGTGTATGTTGCTTTTGCTACTAATAGTTTCACCATCATAGATATTAGTGATAAAAATAGTCCTACTAAAGTCACGGACTATAATGTCGGCAATGGTGGTCATTCAGGAGCAGTATCTGGGAATTACGCTTATCTCAGTGTTGATAAGGATTTGAAGATATTTGATATTAGTACACCTGCTACTCCTTCTTTAGTTGGTCAGATACAAGTTTCTGCAAATTTAGGAATAGGGAATGTCGTTTATTCTGATAATCGTGTTTATATGATTGATTATGATACGTATGAACTGGAAATCGTAGATGTTAGTAATCCTAACAATCCAACATGGTTGGGTAGTATTCCAGTTACTGCTGCTAATCAATATGTAGTAGGTTTAACCCAACTGGGTAATTTTGTTTTTATTCAAACAAGAGGCTTCAACGCTATTGCAGGCAATATTCTTAAAATAGTGGATGTTAGTGACCCACAAAATCCAAAATTAAATGGAGAACATGATTTTGGTTCGACGACTATTTTTAAAGCTGCTGCTTCACCAACTAATGGTCATATTTATATTGGATTAGGTAACCTTTCGATAGATATATTTGCGTTATGTTCTGGGCTTTCCATGAATGCATCAGGTCAACTTATAAGCTCAAAATCATCTGATTTAGATAAGCAAACCATAGATGTTGCTCAACTTAATGGAAACAACTTAGAACTTTCGATTTCTAATGACGGTGAAACCAATAAAAGTATCAGTTTGAGCAATTTTAAACAAACCATAGACATTGCTCAATTCAATGGCAATAACTTAGAGTTATCGCTTTCTAATGATAATCAACCTACCCAAAATATTGATATTAGTGGCATTAAAGACAACCTTGGCAATCATACGACAACTCAAAATATTCAATTGGGCAATTATTGGTTGAGTGGCGATGGAAACAATGAAGGACTTAATATAAATAGTGCAGGTCGTGTAGGTATAGGAAGAACTCCGCTTAATGGTCTGCACAATCCTTTATCTGTACAAGGTCACTATGCACAAAACACTATTTTTAATACGACCAAAACAGGAGGAGGGACTTATTTAGATATACTCAATAATGCAAACGGCAGAATGTTACTTGGTGTAGATGGCGATGGTTTTAGTAGTTCTTCAAGCACTTTAGATGGTGTAATAGGAACATGGTCAAATGGTGGATTAAAATTCTTTACAAGTGCCAACGAAAGAGTGGAAATCAAAAAAACTGGTGAAGTTAGAATTAATAATGCTTATGATTTGCCGATGGTAGATGGTGTCGGAGGACATGCACTGATTACAGATGGAGTAGGAACACTTTACTGGGGCGAACCTGCTTTTCCAACAAGCATAGGTATTTTAGGTATTGGCATACAAGCCACAAAAGGATTACTCGAAGTAAATGGTGTCAACGGAAATGTCTTTATGGCACAATACTCCTCTTTGCATGCAGGAGGTTCAAGTGGACCTCATTACAATCATACAGAGCAATTTGCTATTTATGCACACAATGCTTTTGCTGCTCCAGAGTTCTATGCCTTTTCAGATAGTCGCATTAAAAACATACAAGGGATTTCCAATTCAAAAGAGGACTTAGAGCAACTTTTGAAGATAGAAATTACCAATTATCAAATGATAGATACAATTAGTGAAGGCAATCAACCATATAAAAAAGTTATCGCTCAACAAGTCAAAGAAGTCTATCCACAAGCCGTAAATACTGATGTTACCAGAGCTATTCCAGATATTTATCAAATGGCTACAGTTGAAAATGGATGGATAGTTTTAGAGAATAATTTTAATATAGGTGAACGAATTAAAATTATCACAGGTGATAATGATGGAATTTACGAAATCGTTGAAGTAGAACCAACTCGTTTTAAAGTAGGAAAACTGGCAACTCGCAACCCGCAACCCGCAACCGTTTTCATCTACGGTAGAGAAGTCAGCGATTTTCACACAGTAGATTATGAAGCTATTGCAATGTTGAATGTAAGTACAACACAGCAGTTGGCAAAGGAAAATCAAAACTTGAAGAAAAGACTTGAAGCATTAAAAATTCAAGCTTCTAGGATTAATGAATTACAAAACAGACTTCAATTTTTGCAACAGCAATTACCTGCCGATAAGCCAACGACCAACTTTTCTGAGAAATAACTAGTGCTAAGTAAAATAATGAAATATGAGGTGTGATTTTTAGAAAAAAGCACCTCATATTTCAAAAATGTCCTTTTTCGTAAGTCCAATGTCCCTTTTCAACAGCTCTTGTCCCTTCTCAACACGCCTTGTCCCACATCAACAGTTCTATTCTTTCATATTTGTGGTATCAATTGTCATCAAAACCGAAAGAAATTAATGCTGCTCCTCCCTTGCTCCCGAAAGCTTTCGGGATTAGATGACAATTCGGGGGGGCAGTTTTTTTTTATTGCTTAACAACTTCACAAAAAGAATTACAATGACAAAACAGATTTCATTATTATGGATCATCTTGATGCTAACAATAACTACCATAAAAGGACAGTGGACTGTTAATAGTACAAGTGTTACAGAAAACGCATTAGAAAGCGTTTATTTCGTCAATGCCAATACGGGCTGGGCGGTAGGAAATAATGGACTTATCCTAAAAACCACAAATGGCGGTACAAACTGGAGTACCCAAACTTCTATTATAACCTCTAAGTTTAATGTGGTTTATTTTGTAGATGCCAATATAGGATATGCCGCTGGTGTAAGCGGAAGAATTATAAAAACAACAGACGGTGGCACTAATTGGAATACGCAAGCTTCAACTACAACACAAGATATAGAAGGCATTTACTTCTTGGATGCCAATACGGGTTGGATTGTTGGTGCGAATGGTAATATTCGAAAAACAACCGATGGCGGCACAAACTGGAATACACAAACCTCAAATACTTCTGCTACCCTTTACGACATTCAATTCATAGATGCGAATACGGGCTGGATAGCTGGTGGTAGCAGTACGGTTTTGAAAACGACGGATGGCGGTACAACTTGGTCTGCTCAAACGCTGAATGGTTTTTGTTGGCTATATGATATTCAGATGATAGATGCGAATACGGGTTATGCTGTTGGTATAAATGGGGCTATCCGAAAAACCACCGATGGCGGTGTAAACTGGTCTGATCAAACCTCAAATGCTTTTGATGACCTTAATTCAGTTTACTTTACCGATGCCAATACTGGTTGGGCAGTGGGTGAAAATGGAACAGTTGTAAAAACAACGGATGGTGGTACAACTTGGGTCGCTGAATCAACGATTACCATTAATGACCTTAATTCTGTTTTTTTTACGGATGCCAATACAGGGTGGAGAGTTGGAAATAATGGGATTATGCTAAAAACGACGGATGGCGGTACCAACTGGAATGTTATTGCTTCATCAGAACCGTTTTATACCCTTGTGTTTAAAGATGCGAATAATGGTTGGGTTGCAGGATTGAGTGGGCTTATGTACAAAACTACCGATGGTGGCACGACTTGGAATTATGAAAATTCTAATACGACACGAAACATCAATGATATTACTTTCTTAGATGCAAATACAGGATGGATGGTAGGTAGTTCGGGTATAATTAGAAAAACAACCGATGGTGGTGCAACTTGGAATACACAAACGGAATTTGCTTTTCAGGAATTATATGATATTGATTTTATAGATGCAAATACAGGTTATGCGATTGGTCTTTTTGGTACAATTATCAAAACCACTAATGGCGGAACGAATTGGTCAGCACAGACTACAAATACTTTTAGTAATTTCTATGATTTTACTTTTTTAGATGCCAATACAGGTTGGGCAGTTGGTAGTAATGGTATTATATTACATACAACGGATGGTGGTATAAATTGGAACACCCAAACTTCTAATACAACAAATATACTTTGGGGTGTTCATTTTAATGATGTAAACACAGGTTGGGCAGTTGGACAAAATGGACTAATTTTAAAAACAACGAATGGTGGAAGCACTTGGGTCACTCAAACTTCTAATACGACAACTACGCTTCGTTCTGTTTATTTTTTAAATGCTAATCAAGGTGTAGTATCAGGTGAAAATGGAACAATGCTACAAACTACAGATGGCGGCACAACTTGGACTACACAGACCTCAAATACCTCTAATATTATCTTTGATGTGTTTTTCTCTAATCTAAGCGTTGGATTTGCCGCAGGGGATAAGGGAGAAATTTTACAATACACGGGTGTCCTTCCTGTGGAATTGATCTACTTTAAGGGAGAGGTGACAGAAAATGGGAATCAATTAACGTGGCAAACCGCTGCTGAGCAAAATAATGATGGATTTGAAATTCAGCGAGCAGTGGGTAATTTACAGTCGGCAGTCGGCAGTGAGCAGTTAGAGTGGCAAATCATCGGTTTTATTCATGGAAATGGTACAACTACTGAAGTTTCTAATTATGAATTTACCGATGCTCCAAACCTCCGAGGTTTCCAAAACCTCGGAGGTTTGACCGCCTACTATCGCTTAAAACAAATCGACTACGACGGACAATTCGAGTATTCCAACATCGTACAACTCGCAACCCATAACTCGCAACTCGTAACTAAAACCTTCCCAAATCCAGTACAAGACGAACTCACCATCTTCAATGGTGAAGGTAATGCAACACTTTATAATCTACTCGGACACCCAATTAGAGCATATCGAATATCGAATAATGAATATCGAATATCGCTTGCTGATTTACCTAGTGGACAATATATATTGACTATCCAAAAAGAGGATATGACAATGGAAAATATACCAATCATAAAAAAGTAAACCATTCTGAAAGTATAAATTTTAATAATTATGAAAACTAAAATCAT
>CAYLSF010000103.1:0-12094 GCA_964385675.1 uncultured Saprospiraceae bacterium | reverse complement strand
ATTTTTCGTCACTTCAAAAATTAACAAACCTATGAATTACGATTTAATCGTTATTGGAAGTGGGCCTGGTGGATACGTAGCTGCAATTAGAGCATCTCAGCTAGGTATGAAAGTAGCAGTCGTAGAAAAAGAATCTCTTGGTGGTATTTGCTTAAACTGGGGTTGTATTCCTACCAAAGCATTATTGAAAAGTGCACAAGTGTTTGAATACATTAAGCATGCGAATGAATACGGAATAGAAGTAGGGGAATCTTCTGCTAATTTTGAAAAAATTATTGGAAGAAGTAGAAATGTAGCAAACGGAATGTCAAATGGAATTAAATTCTTATTCCGTAAAAATAAAATTACCGTTATCAATGGATTCGGAAAATTAGCAAAAGGGAAGAAGGTAGAAGTAACAGATGATAAGGGTAAGACAACAACTTATGGTGCAAAACACATCATTGTAGCAACAGGTGGTCGTTCGAAACCATTGCCATTTTTACCAATTGATAATGAAAAAGTAATTGGGTATAGAAAGGCAATGAGCATGGCGAAACAACCTCAATCCATCGTTGTAATTGGGGCTGGTGCAATTGGTGTAGAGTTCGCTTATTTTTATAATGCGATTGGTACAAAAGTTACGGTAGTAGAATACTTAAATGGTTTGTTACCTAGAGAAGATGCGGATGTATCTAAAGAGTTAGGTAAGACTTTTAAGAAAGCGGGTATCAAAGTAAAAACAGGATATGCGGTACAAAGTGCTGATACTTCTGGGGATACTTGTAAAGTAACCGTCAAAAATAACAAGAACGGAAAAGAAGAGGTGATTGAGTGTGATGTAATTTTATCTGCTGTAGGTGTATCACCCAATACGGAAAATATTGGATTGGAGGAATTAGGGGTAAAAGTGGAAAGAGGCTTAATTCAAGTAGATGAATATTATAGAACAAATGTGGAAGGTATTTATGCGATAGGCGACGTTACGCCTGGTGCTGCATTAGCACACGTGGCAAGTGCAGAAGGTATCACTTGTGTAGAGGCGATAGCAGGACACCATCCCGAAGCGATTGATTATAATAACATTCCATCTTGTACCTATTGTGTGCCAGAGGTAGCATCTGTAGGTTATACAGAAACCGCAGCAAAAGAGGCTGGTTATGATATTAAAGTTGGAAAATTTCCTTTCACCGCATCTGGAAAAGCAAAGGCTGCAGGAGCCTCTTCTGGTTTTGTAAAGGTAATCTTTGATGCAAAATATGGTGAATTTTTAGGGGCTCACATGATTGGTAGTAATGTGACTGAAATGATTGCTGAAATCGTAGCCGCTCGTAAATTAGAAACAACTGGACATGAAATCATCAAATCTATTCACCCACACCCTACAATGAGTGAGGCGGTGATGGAAGCAGCAGCAGCAGCTTATGGTGAGGTGATTCATTTATAATATCAGTCGCAAACTTGTCCAGATCATAGTCGGTAATTCCTTGTTTTGGGTAGAAAAGCCCTCTGTTTTATTTGAAATGGAGGGCTTTTCGATTTATGTCTTATTCATACCACTAATAACTTTCCCTAAGGAACACCACCTTAAATCCTCAATAATTGTCCATATCTTGACCACTAAATCCCTAGTAATTTTCTAATTTTGAAGGTAATGAAACTATAGAATACACTACAATTATGAAAAGAGTATTATTAGTAGAAGATGATCCGAATATTGTAGAATTACTTACCATCCATTTAAAAGATTTGGAATGTGATGTAACGAGTTGTTCGGATGGATACAAAGGCTTGACAACAGCATTGAAAGAACGGTTTGATTTATTCATCCTAGATGTCATGTTACCCAAAGTAGATGGATTAGATATTTGTAAAGAAATACGTGCCAATCGCATTCATACCCCTATTTTAATGTTGACCGCTAAGTCAGAAGAAATAGATAAAGTATTGGGTCTAGAGTCTGGGGCAGATGATTATTTGACTAAGCCTTTTGGGGTTAGAGAGTTTATTGCACGAGTGAAAGCCATCTTTCGTCGAGCTAAAATGTCCAATAACACACAAGAAGTCAAAAAACGCTTTATTGCATCAGGTGACTTATTTATAGATGTAGAAAAACGTAAAGTCACTATGCAGGATAATCGGATTGAACTGTCCCCAAAAGAATTTGACTTATTGGTACTACTAGCTTCACACCCAGGTAAAAGTTATGCCCGCAATCAAATCTTAAACCTAGTTTGGGGCTATGAATTTAATGGTTATGAACACACCGTTAATTCTCATATCAATCGCTTACGCACTAAAATAGAACCCGATATTTCAAAACCGACCTACATCCTCACCACCTGGGGCGTAGGCTATCGCTTCACTGAAGAATAACTTTAAGATTTGATTTGTGATTTGTGTCCCGATAGCTTCCCGTACAGTAGTCGGGAGGAATGATTTGTGATTTGGAAATTTAAATAAAAATGAGAGAATTTATTTTAAATAATAGAATTTACTGGAGATTATCCGCTACATTTTTGGTGCTATTATTTGTGCTTTCTGTTGCTTATATCTATTCTACAACATACTGTGCAACCATGTATTTTCAGCATACCAATCAAAAGTTGAACATGGAATTAGCATCGAATATCGTATCTAATTATGATTTTTTCAGTAATGAAAAATTGGATACGGCAACCACCTCTATGGTTTTTAACAATATAAAAATTGTTAATCCTAGTGTAGAATCCTATGTTCTGGATATGGATGGACGGATTTTATTTAACTGTAATCCGACTAAAAAGTTATACAGTGAAACTGTTCTGTTAGACCCCATTGCCGAATTTATGAAAGACTCAAAAGGAGACATGATGGTTCGAGGCAATGATCCAAGACAAATGCAAACCTCTAAAGTTTTTTCGGCTGCTAAAATCTATAATCAAGATAAGCATTTAGGGTATTTATATGTGATTTTGGGAAATGAAAAATATGATAATATTGCAGAACCCTTATTAAGAGATTATATTCTTCAAATTGGAATGGAGACTTTAGTCATTACCTTGGTAGGTGCGTTGGTGATTGGACTAATTGTAATATGGCTATTAACCCGAAATTTGAGAAAAATCATTCAAACAGTACAAAAATTTGAAGCTGGAGATTTGAATGCTAGGGTGCAATTAGACTCTAAAGGCGGGGAGTTGACCCCTTTAGCCAATACCTTTAACCACATGGCAGATACTATTGTAAAAAATATAGAAGAACTTCAAGCTGTAGACAACCTTCGTAAAGAACTGATTGCTAATGTTTCACATGACTTACGCACACCGCTTTCTATTATTCATGGTTATGTGGAAACCTTAATTATAAAAACTAAAACAGTTTCAGCAGATGCTAGGGATCGTTATCTAAATATCATATTAAACAGTACAGAGCGTTTAAAGAAATTAGTAGCTGAGTTATTTGAACTATCAAAATTGGAAACAGGGCAGATTCAAGTGAATAAAGAACCGTTCTTTTTGGCAGAATTGGTGCAAGATATTTATCATAAATATCAATTATTGGCACAAAAAAAGGATATTAAACTCAATCCAATTCTGTTGCAAAATACATCTTTAGTTAATGGTGATGTAGCATTGATTGAGCGAGTATTACATAATTTGATAGATAATGCCGTCAAACATACCCCCGAAGGCGAGTCGATCAGTATAGAATTATTAGGTGGTAAAAAAGATGTAGAGTTTAAGATTAGAAATACGGGTATAGGCATTCCTAATGAAGACTTACCCAAGATATTTGAACGATATTATAAATCTGAAAAAACGGAAAATGAACCCCATAAAGGTTCTGGATTAGGCTTGGCAATTGTGAAAGGAATTTTGAATTTACATGAAACTTCGATTGCTGTAAAAAGTAAGGTGAAAGAATTTACACAGTTTTCATTTAAATTGCCTGCTTATCAAACGAATGGTTAAATTGTTAATTATTAACTATTAATTGTTATTCTGAACAGTAGTCGGAAGGGAATTAATCGTTGATATGTGTATTTTTGAGTAACGGTTTTAAAAATTCACTACTTAAAAAATGAAAATCACCATTATACAGTCCGATTTAGTTTGGGAAGATAAAGTCGCGAATCTTGCTCGTTTTGATACACATATCAATAATATTCAAGAATCTACGGATATAGTCGTATTGCCTGAAATGTTTTCCACAGGGTTTAGTATGAATACAGCGGCATTAGCAGAATCTATGGATGGGAAAACGATACAATGGATGTCGAATCATGCTCAAACATTGGATGCGGTAGTTACAGGAAGCTTGATTATTAAAGAAAATGGTCAATTCTATAATCGGTTGATTTGGATGAAGCCTGATGGTACTTTTGAGCAATACGATAAGCGACATTTATTCGGTATGGGATCGGGAGAGGATAAACATTACACAGCAGGCACAGAACGTTTAATCGTAACGTATAAAGGTTGGAAAATCTGCCCTCTGATTTGTTATGATTTGAGATTTCCCGTTTGGAGTCGAAATACAGTAGATTATGATGTGTTAATATATACAGCAAATTGGCCAGAACCTCGTTCTTTCCATTGGAAAACACTACTAGTCGCACGTGCTATTGAAAATCAATCTTATGTGATAGGCGTTAACCGGGTTGGTGTTGATGCTTTGGGTAGTCTTCATTCTGGCGACTCTTGTGTGATTAACCCATACGGAACGGTAGAGTTTACTCAAGCTTATCAAGAAATGGTATTTACCACTACCTTATCAAAGTTATACCTAGATACAACACGTAAAAAATTGCCCTTTTTGCAAGATAGGGATTGAGTTGAAATGGTTTTGTACTATTCCAATTGTTGTAAAAACCAAGATTTTAGTAAAAGTCCAGATTCATTTTTGACTTTTTCAATCAATTGTTGTTTTGCCGCTTTGTTATAAGGATTAAGTCGAATGAGTTTTTGAGTGTAATGTATCAGTTTGGTATAGTTCTCTTTGTGATACCCTAATTTCTTATTTCGGTATAAATAAATCTTAATACTATCTAAAAGAGAATTTAGGGCTTTAATGTGATTAAGTTCATAGTAAATCCTCAAGAGAATCGTTTTAGCATGGAGTATTTGAAATACATCTTTAAATTCTACTTTCTGTAAAAGTTTCAGTACTTCATCGTATTTTTTTTGATATTGATACCATAAAGCAAGGTTAAAAAAATAAGTATCATGTCGATATAAAGCATCTACATTATCTTTATATTTTTCTAAAAATTGTTTTGTCCAATCAAATTCTTCTAGCTTCAATGCTATTATAACCACATTATTATAAGTAAAACGAGAAAGTCTCTTGTTATTAAGTAAAATTTGTGTTTCAAATCCCTTTCGATACCATTCAAAAGCTTCTCTCAAAAAATCAGCATCCCCGCTATTCAGTTTGCGAATACAAAAATTAATAGTAAGTAGTAGAATATCTCGCATTTCATCTATTGGAAAAGCATCAAAATGCGTTAAAATATTTGCTTTTAAATTATCATAATATTGTTCTTCTCCAGTATCCAAGGATAGATATATTTGATAATAAATTTGCACAACGGGTATTTGTTCGTACATCCCAAGTTTCAAGATATCTAATATTCCTTGCAGAAAAGAAATATCGTATTCACGCTGCGAGACCACTCTATGTGATAAAATATTACATTGCCATCTCAATAAATTAGCAATAGCATATACAGAAAAAGCTTCTACTACCTCTTGTAGTGGCTTTTTAGCATCTCTATTATTATAATGTGAAAATTCATACGCTTTTACTTGCAATTGATATTCTTGAAAATAATATGCAGCATTTCGATAAGGTTGTTTATCAATGATCTGTTTGATTTTTTTAAATTGTTTTCCAAAAGGTTTATGTAAACCTTTTGTTTGTAAATTTTCAAGTAAGTAAAGTTCTTGTTGTGTGGTGTCTGCTTGAAAATCTTGCCAAGCTAAAAATTGTCTTAATTGTTGTAATAGGAAAAATACCTCATACCGCATTTGTTTTTCTTGATAAACTTTGTTGGGGAAAATAACTTGAAAAGCTCTTTCTTTAGTTAATGTGGTTTTGTAATCGTTCGTATTTCTTTGTGCTATAATCCAATTGAAAAATGGTAATAAGGTAGTTCTACTATTGTGTAATGGTGTAGATAGCCATAACCTAAAGTCATGAATCTCTCGATTAGAGAGAGAAAATATATGTTCAATTAGTGGTGTTTGATACATTTATCATTGATTTTTATCTATAAAAAAACGCATAAAAATCTAATTTTCAAAAAGTTAATATTTTTTAGTATAAGATCTTTATTGACAAATGCTTAAAAGTGTAATTTCAAATACAACGAATTTCAATTAATTTGTGTGTATCAAAATAGATAAACCTGTTTGATTATGACAATTCGACTTCAAGTATGTGTTGCTATTTTATTCCTACTATTGACTTCTAGTCTGTGGAGTCAAGGTTGGGAAAAATTATATAATGCTCCTCCATCTTCGCCTTTTACTTCCTCAAATATCACCGTAACAACTACTCCAAATGGTGATGTGCTAGTTTTAAATGAAGGATATAATAAAATTCTAAAAATTACATCTAACGGAGATGGTTCTTGGATTTCTATCAGCGATGTGGGAGGAATGATTAACTTTTTCACAGAAAAATTTTCAAAAGATAATATCATCAATACGATTGATGGAAATCTAATGACCATTGATGATGACAATTTAATTGGAAATTTTACGCAAGACTATGAATTACATATTGCTAAATATGCACCAAATGGGGATACGATTTGGACAAGAAAGCATTTAAGTCTTTTTCCTCAGAATGTTGAATTCATTGTGAATGATTATGAGGTATTAATGGATGGAAATGTGGTCATATTGAGTTATGCTCCTTCAGATAAAGTAATTAAAGTAACAAAGATTGATTATACCAACGGTAACATTCTTTGGAACAATGAAATATTGAATAATACGCCATTATTATTAGAATCAAAAGGTTTAGAAATTATAGAAAATGTAGATAGTACCTTGACATTGTATGGTCAAGAAATTGGAAGTTTATACAATGAACGACTCTTTATAAATAACCTAGATGCACAAGGTAATCTAACATTCGGGTATAATTTACCTACTCAAATATTTCAAGACAGACCCTATGAAGAGCGTACTCTAGTACGTACACATGATGATGATTTTGCTATTTGCCAAAAGTTTTCAGAAAATGATTTAACGGTTGACTTAGTTAAACTAGATAAAGATAGTATAATCCCTTTTACTGGAAATATTCTTGAATTATGGCGATCTAACTTATCTCAAAACCTAGTTTATGATGCTCTAGTAAGTCATGCAGGAGATTTTTATATCGCTGGAAGAGATATTGTCAATCAAGACAAAGCTATGATCTCAAGAGTGAATCAAAATGGGGTTATAGTTTGGGAAAAATCTTTTGCTTTACCACGAGGTATAAACGCAAATTATTTTGATTTTCAAAGAGTCGTACAAGTTGGAGTTGATGAATTCATAGCCGTTGGCATGTATTACGAAACGGGTGGCACCATCATCCGAAAGATATTTGCTGTTAAATTTGATAGTAGTGGAAATACATTTCGTAAAACAATAAAAGGAAATGTATATAATAATATCAATGGAGATTGCATTCAAAATCCAAATGAATCTTCTGTTGAAAGTCCTACCTATGTACAGTTAGTAGAAACTGGAGGAGATACAACCTACCATTTAACGGATAGTAATGGAAATTTTGAAGTTGGAGTGAACGGTATGAATTATACCATTTCTGCTGTACCTCCTAGTAATTATTGGAGGAGTTGTCCACCTGATTCTATTCATTTACCGAATATGCATGATACAGCAATAGTATCATTAGGATTAGAAAATGAAATATTTTGTCCGAATCTAGTCGTAAACATGACTTCACCAAATTTGATTCGATGCTTTGAAAGTACTTATTATGTCTCTTATACAAATACAGGTACAGACTCAGCAACTAATGTTGTAGTACAAGTAGAATTAGACCCATATTTAGTGATTGACTCCACAACGATTCCATACACACAGACAGGGCAAATTTTATTGTTCAATATAGGAACATTAGATGTATTAGAGTCTGGACAATTTCAAATCCATGTCACGGTAGATTGTAATGCTTCTTTAGGAGAAACACATTGTTCTGAAGTCACTATATTACCAAATAATACCTGTGTACCAGGAAATGCAACATGGACAGGTGCAGTCATTGCAGCAGAGGCAAACTGTATAGCAGGAGATTCTGTTAAGTTTAGAATTCAGAATGTTGGTTTGGGAGATATGACACAGCCTCGATCCTACTATGTAGTAGAAGATCAAGTTTTACCATTACAAGGTACATTTTTCCTACAAGCAGGGACCGATACGACTTGGACAAAAGCTGCTCTCGCAGGAGTTGTTTATCAAATTCATGTAGAACAAGAAATTACACATCCTCAAGGTAATAATTTACCATCTGATGTTGCTTATGGCTGTAATACACAAGATCCAAATCTTAATGTACAAATCAATCAACTAGCATTAAATGATTATTGGGATTTCTTGGATATAGATTGTCAAGAAAATGTGGGTTCTTATGATCCTAATGACAAACAAGGCTTTCCTGTGGGGTATGATTCTTTACATTATATCAGAGAAACAGATAAATTAGAATACCTCATTCGTTTTCAAAATACAGGTACTTTCATGGCGTTTAATGTAGTGATAGAAGATGAAATTGATACAGAAGTATTGGATCTTTCCACTCTACAAGTGCAAGCTGTTAGTCATTCATATCAACTTACGATAGAAGGTAATATTC
Source organism: uncultured Saprospiraceae bacterium (assembly GCA_964385675.1). GTDB lineage: Bacteria > Bacteroidota > Bacteroidia > Chitinophagales > Saprospiraceae > CAYLSF01. The sequence continues at coordinate 3,259 of CAYLSF010000103.1, read as the reverse complement.
TAAAATTTAACTTCCCCAATATTATGTTACCTGATTCTTTTTCAAATGAACCGGCTTCCCATGGTTTTATTCGATTCAAGATTGAGCAAAAAGAGGGAAATCCAATAGGTACTCGAATTGAAAATACTGCAGCAATTTATTTTGATTTTAATGAACCTGTAATTACCAATACTACCTTCCATACGGTTGGTAGAGATTTCATACTTATTACATCGACGAAAAACAATCGCCCAACGTTGGCTGAATTAAAGGTATTTCCAAATCCATTCACCACACAAACAACGATAGACATTAAAACCCAATCTCATTTCTCAACCCTTCGCCTACACTTATATGATGCGTTAGGTCGGTTAGTAAAAACAGAACGATTCAACCATCAACAGCAAATTCATCTAACAGGAGGTAGCCTTTTGAGTGGCATTTATTTCTATCAGTTAGAAGGAGATGGGCAATTGTTGAATACTGGAAAGCTAATCGTACATTAATGTGTTGTTGAGGGCTTATTTCTTAATTTGTGTATTTCATCGCCATGTTGCTTTGCTTCTTCATGGCGATTTTTACTGTCGCCTACACTACACAACTTTGAAACCTTCCTTCTTGTTTTAAAGATATGAAAACACAAACAAGCATCATTACACCTCAAACCATTGCATCTGCAATGGATTACGACGTGTATAGAGAATTTATACGAGAACGATTAACAAATAATCAATCTACGGGAAATAATCATTCGGAGTCTATGGTCAATTATACCACCTTAAATGAGCGACGAATGAAGCGATTGGATAAAACGATGAAGTTAACAGCTGACACTATCGCTACTGTAGAGCAAATTAAGCGTCCACAAATTTGGTTGGTCTTGACGGAAGGTTGGTGTGGAGATGCCGCTCAAACTGTACCAATTATGGTAAAAATGGCGAGCCAATCGCCTAATGTGGAGTTAAAATTTATACTGAGAGATGAAAACTTAGACATCATGGATGAGTTTTTGACAAAAGGAGGTCGTTCTATTCCAAAATTAATTGTGTTAGATAAAGAAACCTTAGACGTTTTAGGAGATTGGGGCCCTAGACCGGCTGAAGCACAAGACTTATTTTGGGAAGCTAAGAAAAGTCCAGATTTCGTATATGCTGAAGTGCAAAAAGATTTACAGATTTGGTACACCAAGGATAAAGGAAAAAGTACGCAACGAGAGTTGGTAGAGCTTTTAAATAATATCTAGAGTCATTTAGCCTCCGATGAAACATAAAATTCGTCGGAGGTTTTCTATTTCATGACTTATCCTTAATTTAACCCTAAAAACCAATAACCGATGAAGAATCAAATTCTACTATGCCTTGTTATTTTAACTATAGCGTTCAATTCTGTCAATGCTCAAAATTGGCAACCCTTATTTAATGGCAAAGACTTTTTTAACTTTCAGCAGCTAAATGGTACAGCAACCTATAAAATTGAAAATGGAGAAATTGTAGGGGTTTCAAAAGGGAAGACTCGAAATAGTTTTTTAGCAACTAAGGAGACTTATGGTGATTTCATTTTGGAGTTTGAAGTATGGGTTGAAAATGGATTGAACTCTGGGGTGCAATTTCGGAGTATGTCTAAGCCCGATTATTATGATGGTGCAGTACATGGTTATCAGTGCGAAATAGAAACAAGTCCTAGACAATGGGCTGGGGGTATTTATGACGAATCTAGGCGAGGATGGCTCTACCCTTTAAGTAGAAATCCAAAAGGCGGAGCAGCTTTTATTACCGGAAGTTGGAATACATATAGAATCGAAGCCATTGGACATTACATTCGAACGTGGGTAAATGGGGTACAATGTACAAATTTAGTAGATGACATGACGGCAGAAGGGTTTATAGCGTTTCAAGTACATAGCATTTGGAAGAAAGAGCAAGAAGGTAAAACGGTGCGTTGGCGAAATATTCGCATACTCACCGAGGAAGTTGAAAAATATAGATGGCAACCCGATCCTGATGTGCCTGAGTTCTCAAATTTAACCAATCAATTGACTTCAAGAGAAAAACGAAGAGGCTGGCGATTGCTTTGGGATGGCGAAAGTACAAAAGGATGGCGAAGTGCCAAAAGCGAAACTTTTCCAAAAGAAGGTTGGCAAATTCAAGATGGTGTATTGAGCGTGAAAGATGGAGATGGTTCTACTGCAAACGGCGGCGGCGATATTATTACCACAGCAATATTTCGCAATTTTGAGTTGAGTCTTGATTTTAGAATTACAGAGGGGGCAAATAGTGGTATCAAATATATGGTTGATCCCAATTTAAATAAGGGAGCAGGTTCAGCTATTGGCTTAGAGTTTCAAATTCTAGATGATAAAAACCACCCTGATGCTAAGAAAGGTAAAAATGGTAATCGTACTATCGGTTCATTATACGATTTATTGCGAGCAGAAAGTCATATCAAAGGCACTAAAAAACGGGTAAAAAGTATTGGGAAATGGAATAACGCAAGAATTGTGGTGAAAAATGGACACGTAGAACATTGGCTAAATCATATCAAAGTTGCCGAATACAATCGTTTTAGTCAAGTCTTTAAAGCCTTAGTAGAAAAGAGTAAATACGAAAAATGGGAGAATTTTGGGCAACTCAAACAAGGGCATATTTTACTACAAGATCACGGACATAAAGTTGATTTTCGGAGTATTAAGATTCGAGAATTCTAATTTTAAATGTTGAATGAAGAATTTTGAATAAGGACTTGTTTAAAATTCTTCATTCAACATTCAAAATTAATTATTCTTCCTCAAATAACTTTTCCAATTTTTTACTCCACTTATTAACTAATTTCTCCACATCTTCCCCCAATTCTTCTGCCATATCTTCTATCTCATCGCCTTTTTCCTCCATTAATTTATCATACTCTCGCTTTAAAATATTTCCGACTTCTTCCATCTTTACAGTCACTTCATCTTCATAGCGTTCTACATAATATTGAGAAGACAAGGAGATAAATTCTACTTTTTCTGTAGTTGTTAATTCCTCCTCATACGACGGATAGCACTCTTCTACCAATTGCTTAAAACGATAATCGTAGTTTTTCCACTTTTCAGAATCTCTAGATGGATTTTCTGCTTCTACTTCTTCCAGTAAATTTTTATAATTGGCTAGAAAATCTTCTTTTGATGTCCCACAAGGAGCAATCGTATCACAAGCGGTAAAGCTAATACTCAAAAAGGCAATCATTAAATACGTGAAATGTTTCATCGGTTGTTTGTTGTTTTTAATAGAATTAAAATAGG
>CAYLSF010000102.1:0-12098 GCA_964385675.1 uncultured Saprospiraceae bacterium | reverse complement strand
ATGAAAATAAAAATAGATTTACCCTCAGCTTGGAAAAAGTATAAACAGAAAAAGTATATAAATAATATTCATCTTGAGGATGAAGATTTCAAGGGGTTATATGATGCTTCGATATTTCCATTCAATAATCCTCCAAAAAATTTAAAGGATTTTAATAAGTATATTGCAGAAACGAAATATTTTGATGACCAAGGAGTTGAACAAACGATTACTGAATATTTTATATCAGGACATCCTGGTAAAATTAAAAATAAATATACACAAAATCCACCTCTTCGTAATAATGACCCTATTACTTCAAATACTTGGCTCACAGATCCTTCAATCTCAACAGACTCTACAATTCCAACTGTAAGTGTATATGAAGTGTTTGGAATGAAGGCATTTGCTCGTCCAACAGGTAAGGCTACTATATCAAGAAAGTATGATACAGAAGTAAAATATATTTTCAATCTTTTGGAAAAGCATTGGAACAAGGCAGATGAATTTAGAATAACAACTCAATCTACTTTTTATACTTGTGATAATTGTAAAGGATATCTTATATATTTACAAGCGTTAGCTGAAAAACATGGTAAAAAAATAATTTTTGAGGTTAAAGCTAATTCAAATATTGTAAATTCGGGAGATGCAAAAAAACATAGAAAAACGTTAAATTAATGGTTATGATAATAGAATATTTAAAAGAACTAGAAAACAATCCTACAAGAGGTATCTTTTCAAATGAAGGAATTATTGAGATTACGAAAATTCAAAAATTAGAACAAGATTACAACAATGGAAATCCATTTCCTAAAGTATTAAAAGAGTTACTCTTTTTAGCTGGAAACTATTGTGGTTATTTGGACTTTGGATCTTATGATACCCAACAAGAATTACAAAATGAAGAACGATTAGAGCTTCTAAATGTATTTGGTGTAACTATATCAAGACCACATTATTTCGTGGATTTAGTTTCTCCTGGTAACCCTGTATTCATGTATTTAGATGAGGGACCTAATCCTCTATTATATCAAATTAACAATAACCCTACTCAAAGTAATTATACAAGAGATGTAGGAGGAACATTAAAAGATTTAATAGAAGAAAGAATACAGAGTTATAAGGAAGGACATGGTCCGTTTTAAGTAATAAAATTTATCACCATGATAATAAAATATTTAAAAAAATTAAAAGATAATCCTATTATAGGACCTTTTACAATTAAGGGTATTTCAGAAACAGAAATTCAACAATTAGAACAATTGTACAATAATGGAAATCCTTTTCCAAAGGTGTTGAAGGAATTACTCTTTTTAGCTGGAGATTTTTGTAGTTGGTTAGATTTCGGAGCTTTTGATAGTCAACAAGAAATACAAGATGAAATTAGAGCAAAATTATTAAGAGTCAATGGTTTATCCATATTACGACCACATTACTTTATTGATTTATCCGCTTATAGTAATCCAGTATTTATGCATTTAGATGAAGGTGATAATCCACCATTATATCAAATATGTGATGAACCTACTTCGACAAAATATTACCATGGTGAGGAAATAGTTGGGGGAGATTCAAACCGAACTTTAGTGGCTCTTATTGAACGTAGAGTAAGAAATTATAAACTAGGGTATGGTGCTTTTTAAGAAAACCAATCACTATGACAATCGAATATTTGCAAGTATTAAAAGCTAATCCTACCAAAGGACGGTTTACTGATAGAGGAATTTCTGAAAGTGAAATTCAACAATTAGAACAACTATACAATAATGGAAGTCTTTTTCCAAAAGTGTTAAGAGAGTATCTTTTTTTAGCAGGGGATTTCTGTTGTTGGGTAGATGGAGGTCCTTATGATAGTCAGGAGGAAATGCAAGAGGTAGAACGAGAGGAAATTTCATGGATGGTAACTATAATACGACCATTTTATGTAATTGATGTTAGTTCACCTGATGCTCAATTAATTGTCTTTTTAGATGAAGGTGCTGATGATCCTATATTGTATCAAATAACAAGTAGAAATGGTCCAACAGATGATGGATTAGGAGGAAGAAGAACATTAAAAAGATATATTGAAGGAGGAATAGAGGCTTATAAGCAAGGAATACCTGTTTATTAATATAGTAAAATAAGTACTCCCTAAGAGTAGTATAATTTACTTAAATTCAAAGCTATTCTATATACAATCATCTATATAGATGAGTTGATAATGTCTCAAAAATACATACTGTAAAAATAAACATAACAAAAAACAACAAAATATGCCAACAGGAAGTAGTACAACGGTGGCTTATGCCCCTCGGTTTTATCCGACCCTAGCCAGCGTACTAGAAGAAGACCAAATCCCTGATATATTGGGATTTGTCAAGGATGGTATTTTTTTGATTTTTAATAAAATCCATTATAAAAATCTTCAATACCATAAAAGTGCCAAAGGAGATGCGGCATTTTATAGCCTGTCTTTGATTGCTAAAGAGCGGATAGATGTAGAAATACCTGGCACAGGTATCTATTTGGTGCTTAATCCAGATATAGAAGGGGCAGATGATGCGATTTCTGTCTTTCCGATTACGGTAGAGTACGAATGGAAAGTCTTAGCCTATTTGCGATCTTTTAGTCATAATCAATTTGACTTTACCCCTCGGGCATTTTTTGAAATTGCCCTACGGGTCTTGCAAATTTCAGAAGAACAAGCCCTTGCTAATTTTATTAATATCTTTTCAATACCACCTGATAATACGGTAACGCCGTTGCAGCAGTTTGTAGCCGATATTAATACGCACACGGGGCTAACCCTTTCGACACCCGATGATAATACAACCCTTAGCGAAATCACAAGGGAACTCTATGCACAGACTCAGCAATATGCCACAGAAATTGCTTTTGGAACTTATATTCTATCCAACGGCGTAGAGGATACAAAGGACAAACTTCGAGTATATTTTAAAAGTTTTATACCCGAAGATATAGAAACTTTTATCAAGGATATACTCATCCCTAAATTTAGGGCAACCTTACAGTTGAATGCCGCCGTAGAGTTTCCAAGAAAGCTACTACAACCCGTCTATCCCGATGGACATCCAAATGCCTATCAGGTAATACCCGAAAACCCCAACGATGCCTTTCCCGATAAGGTCTTATTGAGTTTTGGAGAAGCCTTATTTTATGCCGATACCACAAAGGGATTTGGCTATAATATGGACATCGTCCTAAATACGGTAACACCTGCGATGATAGGCAAGACGGGATTGATTATAAATCTACAACATGTTAAAATAGATTTAAGTCAAAAAGAAAATATAGCGGAAGCCGATTTGGATGGTCGTCCTAATGATTTTATGGGCGTATATGTGGGCGAAGGAACAATTACCTTACCCCCAAAATGGTTTAAATCCCAACCCAACACCACCGCTCAAATCTATGCTAGAAACCTACTCATAGGAACAGGAGGCATGTCAGGTAATATTGGTTTAGAAGCTCATGCTACTACACCGCCTGCACAAGGCGTAGCACCTGAATTACAACTTAAACTAGGGTCAGATGATGGTTTTGTAATGGCTTTAAATCGCTTTAATGTTGCCTTTCAACAAGGGGCAATTTTATCGAGTGATATAAAAGGCAGCATCACCATTCCAGGGTTTAAAGAGTTTGACGCACAAGGCAATAAAGTATCCGATGATTTAAAATTGGATATTATGATGACTTTTGATGACGATGGTGATTTTAGCATTACGGCATCCGATGATAGTGTCCATCGCAATTTGGGGATAGAGGATGTCTTTTATTTTGATATGGAAACCTTTACGGTAGGTAAAGAAGATGAACGGCACTATATCGCCGTAACGGGCGGTTTACATATCACCGCAGACTTAGGCAATTTAGAGGCGATTTTACCGTCTAATATTGAAATAGAGCGATTGATAATTTGGGAAGATGGTAGTTTTGAAATCGCTGTAGATACCCCACCGTTACCACAGGAAATACGGGTTAAATTTGGGCCTGTGGATTTGTATGTTAGTAATCTACATATTGGGTCGTATGAAAAAAATGGACGCCCCTATAAGTATTTTGGCTTTGATGGTGGTATAGATACAACCCCGACTTCCGTAGATGCAAGGGGAACAGGGGTAAAACTTTACTTCTCCGTAGATGATGGCCCGCTAGATATTTTTATTCGGATTCAGCGATTGGAAGTTGATTTAATTATTCCTGCTGGCAGTAGTCCAGAAACAGCGGCTTTATTGCTCAATGGCTACTTGGCATTAAGAGAAAGTGATGGAGGTACAACGGAATATGCAGGTGGTATAGATATTACCTTACCCAAATTGAACCTAAGAGGGTCTGCCGCTATGCGACTCAATCCGCAGCGCCCTAGCTTTATCGTAGATGCTCAGATGGAAATGAAAAAAGGTGTTCCATTAGGCACTACGGGCTTGGCAATTTATGGTTTTAGGGGATTGGTCGGTCAAAATTATGTAGCTACCAAACAAGCCGCAGGTATCACCGAAGCTGACCCGTGGTGGAAATACTATAAAGCAGAACAACCAACAGAGGGAATTCATGTAGAAAAATTTGAGGATAAAGATGGCTTCTCGCTTGGAGCGGGCGTAAGTTTGGCTACGGCAGCAGATGAAGGGTTTAAGTTTTCGAGTAAATTATTCTTTTTATTGTCTTTGCCCAATGTTTTTTTATTTGAAGGAAAAGCAGGAGTCTTACAACAACGCATTGGCTTAGCCGGTGACGATGAACCGCCATTTTTTGCCTTTTTAGCGGTGGATGATACTTCTGTAGAAGCTGCCCTAGGCGTAGATTATTACTTGCCGAGAGAAGGGGTATATGCGGAACAAATTGCTCACCTATATGGCATTATGGAGCTTGGGTTTTTCCATGGCAATGCGAGTGCTTGGTACATTAATGTGGGAAGAGACTTGCCCGAGGATATGCGGGTACAAGCCAATGTACTAGACTTATTTCATGCTTATGCTTATTTGATGCTCTCTGCCAAACGGATTAAGGTCGGGGCAGGCGTAAATTTTGAGCGAGATTATAAGTTCGGGCCCGTTCGGTTAGATTTGAGTGCGTATATGGATGTGGCGGCTGAGGTCAATTTTAGACCTCAACAATTTGGAGGCTCTTTGGCATTAGGTGGCTCGGTAGCGATTAAAGTATTTGGCGTAGGGTTAGGCTTTGCAGCACATGCCTTATTGGCAGGCGAAACGCCTAAACCGTATATTATCATTGGTAAATTCGGTGTGGAGTTTCGAGTAATTAAAAAGTTTAAATTTGAAGTGGCTTTAGAGTGGACACGTGACCCAAATCACAGCGATGCCGAGTTGCCTATTATGACAGTAACTGATACCGAAAATCTACCCGTCAAAGCAACGCATATTTTAACCAAAACTACCTATCCATTGACTTACTCCAATAGTTTAGCGATTCCGAGTCCGCAAAGTACCGCATGGAGTGGTGTATTTGATGAGTACATTATACCAATGGATAGCTTTATTGATATGGAATTTGCAAAAGCCGTCAAACCCTTTACACAAGTTGCACAAGGTAATGCAAATGCCAAACTAGGTGGCGTAACCACAGGGTATCAAAATACAGAGGTTTATCCGCCTTTAAAGGCCAAAACAACGCCTTTGCGGCATACTTATGAGGTGGAAGCGGTCTCTATCAAATACTGGACGGGTACACAATGGGAAAACTACGATATTTATGAAGCCTTGACGGCTTTGACGGATCTGCCCTTTATTGACCCTCAAGATTTGACCAATAAAAAGCATGGTTATTGGCAAATGCAAACGCCTGAGCAGTACAATAAACTCCGCCTATTGGCACAAACGCCTATTTCTTATCTAACACAAACGGCAAATCCTACGCCTTTGGAGGAGTTTGGGATTAGTTACCAATCTCTATTTTGTGAAGATGTGCGTATTGAAAATTATTGTCATCGTTGGGAAGAAGAACCTGTCGGAACAGCTTATACCGCCAATCAGATTATTGCACATAAAATGCTGCAATGGCAGGCCAATCAAAACACTACCGTAGCGAATAGTGGTGCGGCAATTTCCCCCGCTTTACAATTGGTGGATGCAGCTACCCTTACATTCTTTTTCTTTCAAACTGCTGCTGAAGTTAACTTAAAGTTATTGACGGATGGAACGGAGGTGACTATCAAATACTACAAAAGGGTTCAACAAGCCAGCACCACAACTGCTGCCCCTACCATGACTTGGCAATTGGTACATCAAGTGGTCAAAACAAAGGCTGATTTATCTACTGTGGTCGCTTATCAAAATGTACAGGATGGTATTGATAAAGTAGAAATCATCATACCAACACCTCCTGCAAATCATCCTGACGCACCGTATAATCCATCTTATACTTTTGTACAAGAGGTGTGTTGGCAAACGGTGGATCATTATTTATTTAATCAAACCATTGTGGACAATACAGGCGTTCAAGCAGAAGCCACCGCATTGATAGAGGGATTAAATAAAGTGATACAACCAATTTGGCGACCGAATACGGAATATGTGATACAGTTGAAAGTAGTGGATAGGTTATCACAGGCACACGATAAAGTCTATGAAACCTATCACAATTATGGATTTAAAACGGCGGGACCTATTGGTCATTTTCATCTGCATGATACGGCTTACTCAAATTTACCTGCGGCACAAAAGGATCAATATCGCATAGCAGATTTAAGAAGTTATGTGGATTATTCCAAATCTTATCCAAATGCGGATGGGAATCTATTGAGTGCCAAACCGTTATTTTATGAGCATCCCAAATTGAATTTATTTTTTATTAAACCGTACGTCTATACGATGTTCAATGACTTTGGGGCGTATTTAAATACAACGACTTATACTTCAAAACTAAAGGCAACCATTAGAGACCCTGCGGATCAGCCGATTAGTGCAGTTCAAGGTACACAACAAACAACGGCTCGTTGGTTTCCAACGAATTATGGCGTAGTCGCATCAGATGTTCAAGTACTCAATAACCTAATCGTCAATGGACAACCTTGTGTACAAACGACGCAAATTAATCCGCCAAATGTGGCAGCAGAATTGATACCCGATACTTTAAAGCCTCGTAAAACTTATACGGCAATTATTGAATCGGAGTTTGAGGAAGCTAAAGCGGAGGTTTTACGCTATGTATTTGAAACGTCTCGTTATCCTGATTTTAAAGCACAGGTTGAAAGCTATATTCTTTCGGCAGCAGATAATAAAAAGGCGATTTATAATTTAGTATTGGATAATGTAAATACCGCTAAAATGCAACAAGTCATTGCAGATACTTTACCTGATACAGACATATTGCGTCGAGATTTTGCCCATCCGTTTGATAGGTTGCTCTATACACTAGGGCTAAAAGCACTAGAAGTACCGATGACTACGGAGTTTAATATTGTTCGATTTGACGAGGATGTGTTAGGGGTATTGGTCAGAAGTCCAGAACCGTTTAATGATCCAAAAATACCGAATGCAACAATTATTAGTCATCTAAATTTATTTCATCCTGATATATCACCTCAGGACTTTAGGGTGATAATTTCAAAAGATGGAGCGAGTCTATTTATTACTTCTACGGATTTTGAACTCAGCGATGGCGAGTTGCAAATTACTTTACCCTATTTGGAATTTGATGGACAGCAGTATTTAATTTCTGCAAATTTGGCACATCAAGCACCAGTGGTTAGAGTGGAGATTTAATCGGGTTTACCCCCTAAATCCCCCTAAAAGGGGGACTTCTTACATAGTCCCCCTTTTAGGGGGATTTAGGGGGTGAAAAACAAAAAAAATGACAGCTATAGATATTTCAAATAGCATCGTGCAATCTAGCGAATTGCTGTTACAAGCAGCAGGGGCTAACAATAGTGGTGCTACGGCAGGTTTGCCAACGGGGATTCACCTTCGATGGGCGTTTCAAGGGAATTTAGGGAATAATCATTTACCTAAAGGAGATTTGGAACAGACCCTGACGACAGGATATAATAAACTAAAAGATAGGGTACGCATTTATCGAGGGGAATTTAATCCAGAATCGGGGGTTAGAATGGGCTTGAATGGCTCATATACAGTTCGATTGAATGCCGCAGAACGGATGATTGAGACGGATATGCAGGTGACAGATGACGCAATCGCAACGGTTCAGTTTAAATTTTTAACCTCCGCTAACTTTAGTTATAATGTGAATGACACGATTGCCAATAATCTGAATAATTATAACGGCGTAGTGGAGTTTAGCATCAAAGAACAATTGATGTATGAAACGCAATTGACATTTTCGGGAGGGAGTTTGCCCTTAGAGGCAGTATCTGTACAGGGAAATGATAATACAAATCGAGCAGAAGGGCGGTTGGTGACTAGAAAGACAGCGACAGGCGGATATTATGAAGTAAAAGGGGAAAATATACAATGTGTTCGATTTAATCCTTTTGGAAAAGGCATTTCAAAAATTGAATTTTTCACCTATCGGAATACCATTCATTTGGTCAACTTAGCGGAGGGTTGGGTTCATTTGGGTGATTTTGGCTTAACCAATGATGATACTGTAGCCTTTCAACGCTTGAACGGCAACGCAATTCATAATCAATGGCCCAAATACAATGATGGAGCAACCATCAATCAGCAAAACTATAAAGACCGATGGACGACAGAACTGCGTGATGCGGTCAATGAATATATTCTTTTAAGCAAAACAAATACACAAGCCGTTAGTCAACTACCATCGGATAACAATGCAGCCACACAAATCAACCTAAGTTATTTGGAGGCTTTACAAATGGCTGCATTGGACTATCATATTGCTCGAATGTTGGGGTTAGCCCATATTGACGATACGATAACGGATCCAATTTCGTATGTCTATCTAGCTCAATATTACAAGAGTGATGGAAATAGTGTAACGATGTTGTGTAGCCTGAGTTTACCGACGTCGATTCTGCAACATAGAATGCCTCCTGTTCCCAATCAACTCCCCGTCACTTATGGTCTAACGGTAAATACACATACCAATACACCAATTACGTTGACGGATGTGAATGGCTATGTACCACACGAACCGATTCGGTTTGTTAACTTAAATCGGGAAGTTTATCCTTTTGAAGCGGCTTATACCAATACATTTTGGGCCAATAGTCAAGAATTTGAAGGAGATGGAGCGGCATATATTCGACCCTATTCTTTTGGAATTGAATATAAAGCACAAGGAAAAAGCTTTATTCATCCTGAACTTAATCACGATAAACTTTTCCTAGATCCACAAGGCATACCCGAGGCGATAACCGTCTTAGCGGGTGAAAATCCATTTTTTACGCATAAAGAAACACAAGATGGGGTTCACGAATATAAGATATATGGCGTCAATTGGTTTTCAAGGGCATCGGGATTGAGTAATGGGCAGTTAACGGATACGACTGTTTTTCCAAAACCCAACACTCTTTTACCGCCTGTTAATCTTACAGCTCAATATATTCAAAAAGAATCGCCTTTGATTTTTACATCTGCCAATGAGCAGACCTTATTACAAAATCGGATAGACGCAGGGGTCGCCATCCCAAATTTTATACGAGTGACGTTTGATTGGAATTTTATACACCATGCGGCCTATCAGTACGGAGATAGGGTGAAACTGTTTTTTAGAAATGAAAAAGCAAGAACCGTAAAAGGTGAAATTCAATCTATAACAGATTTGGGACATGGTTTGGTAGAAATACAAACGAAAAGTTACCTACAAGCCAGTTTAAATCCACCTGTTACGATTTCGCCTGTAATTGATAGTGCCAACGTAAGTGACTTTGTAGGTAGTTTATTGCATATTGATCAAGAATCATATTTAATTCAAAATGTTGCTTATCATGCCAACGGAGCAATTTTTACAATCCAAAAAAATAAAACAAGGCATATTCAAGAATTGGCGAATAATGAATTTACAGCCATAGAAGTAGAAACGATACCTACTGTTGGAGATCGGTTCTTGGTCGTTGAAAATGTATCGAGTGCACAAAAATGGGCGGCATTGAATACCACCATACAATTGGATGCCCCTACCCTTCATCAAGAGACGATACAAAATGGAGATGGCTCAACAGATATTGTACATTTTGGGGGTATTTTTGAGTCCGCTACGGTTACAGATGAAGGAAATGGGATTTATAAAATTGTTTTTCAAAGTGATGTATTACCCACGCCTTCTACTCCAAATGTTTCTTGGTACAAGGGAAGTGCAAGGCTTTTATTGGCTAACGCTACGGAGCGAAAACAAGTAGATTGTTGGTCTATCATAGATGCTAAAACCATTTACGTCTATGACCAAAATCCTAGTGATGCCATTCAATTCGGCGTTGTAGAGGTAAATTTTCATCCAGGCTATAAAGCTTATATTTATCCTGAAAATGATCCAATTGCAATAGATTGGGCTTCGATAGAACCTCTAGCAGGGGCAGGAAGTAAAACAACCTATATCGCAGCTTGTGGTATGGATACTACGGTGAGTCCACAAAATGAATCACCGCTTTCTCCACCTGTTCCGATGTTAGCCTTAGCCTTAAACGAGCCACAGCAACCACAACTACCCATTGGGCCTACTTTTGCGACTCGACCGGATTATTATGGAAAGTCGTCCTTTACCTTTGATACGACCTTGAATAATACAGCACCTTATGCGCTCTTATTTTATCGAGCAAGTGAACGAGCAATTTTAGATAGACTATATCTGCCCGATACCGTTACCCAAATTTATGCAGACTTGGCAGCATTGGGTGAAGATGAGTTTAAGGTCAATCGTTGGCAAGGCTTGGTGAAGGTAGAAACCGAAGATGGACAATTTAAATTGTATCAAAACTATCGTTTTCCACTTCCGGATAATGCTAATGAAAATAGCAAGTTTGACAGAGAAACGGCTCCTGATGCGATAAAAGATGATATTTTGGATGCTATTGCTACTGCATTTATCAGCTTAACGCGTCAGCCTGTGGTCTATGATTATTTAAAGCAAGGGCATCAAACCTCTAATAAAAAACCTGTTTTAAGAAATTCAAATTTGGACGTTTTATCACCAACGAATCCCTTATTTGATCCCTTTCCAATGGCTCGAATTACGGACAGCAATGCGAAACAAGTTCGATTTACAGATTATAGCCTAGATGGAGCAAGTAAACATATTTACTTTTATTGTGTAGCAGAATTATCTGATAGAATGACCTTGAGTGCCAATAGTCCAATTTTAGGGCCAATAGAACTGGTCAATTCATTTCCCGTAGAAGCCCCTTCAATTAAGCAAGTCGTCACACAACTACAAGATGATTTGTTGGACTTGGAGACGAGTATTCGATTTATGCTTAATCCTTACACCAAAACAGAAGAAGCACAAATTAAAAAAGTAAGGATTTATAGAGCGTATCATCTAGCGGATACACATTCCGTTAGAACGATGGAATTGGTAGATACGGTTGATTATAATGCGACCATTATAGATACATTTCAAGATGTAGCGTTTCCGCCATACAATGAAACCTTATACTATCGTCTAGTGGTACTTCGAGCCATCACCAACGAAGATAATACGGTAGAATATATTCCATCCAAACCGTCTAAGGTGGTGATGACGAATATTATAGATGCTGTAAATCCAATTGCTCCAACATTGACAGCTAATATTGGTACGGATACAACACTAGCTTTAGAACAGGTGACGCTACACTGGGATAAGACGGTACACAATGGTCGTTATCATTTATATAAAATGAATGATGTCGGAAATTGGGTAAAAATATATACCCTTCAATCCAATGCAGCACAGTTGCAATATCCACCATTAATGGGTAATACCCCCGATTTTACTAATTTTGGAGCAACACAACAATTACTAAAAACGGATGAAGATGGTAATCCAATCTATCATCGCTTCAAGGTAGAGGTAGAAAACGCATCAGGTTTATTGACCTTAGCTGAAAATATCTTTGTATTAGGAGCAGATTATGCGTTGGGCATATCCTCAAATGGCACAGATGGAATGGCAATCGGTAGCACCTTTATTGTACAGGGAGATTAGAATATGAAATTGTGGTTTTACTGTTATATTGTCTTATTGCTTTATTGTTC
>CAYLSF010000101.1:0-12287 GCA_964385675.1 uncultured Saprospiraceae bacterium | reverse complement strand
TTATGGCAAAAAGAGTAAAGTTAGATTTTAAGGAAGTAGAACTTCCTGTTGATAAAATATTAACAGTTAAGGATATTATGCCTTCTGAAAGTAGGTCTGTTACAGTTCTCCAACAAAATGAAGAAGGTGTTTATGTACCTGTTGAGGTTATTAGTCGTTCAGATGCTCACAATCGTAAAGTATTAGATAAGCGAAATTATATTACAAATCAATCTGATATGATAAAGGCAAGTGTCAAAACAGAATTTTTGATAAAGGATTTAACTCATTTCTTCCGCACAATCAATGTAAAAAATCCCGAAATTTATTTTAACGGAGAAGATGCTGAGAATAATCCCGATTATATTCAATTTGTAAATTTTCCTCTGCCTCCATCTTTCAAAAGTGAAGATGGAACTAATAGAAAATTTTTATCTAAATCAGAAGAGCTTGTAATTATCATTCGTGATTATCCTCAATTTGGACCTTGGGGAATTCATATCAAACAAAACTCTGTAAACCGTTCAAATATTGAAAGTGCTTTAGATGGTCATATTTTTGATACTATGATAGGTCTTCCAGAAAATTATACAGCTACAAGTGAAGAATTGGAGAAAAAAGGTTGGAAATGGATATGTTTTCACTTTAAAGATAATAAAGGTAAGTGGAAATTTAACCTAAAGAATATTTCACAGGGAGATTGTTTGGCAAAATACTTTGTTAACCTTTATGCTGCGTTAGGCGGAAAATACTAAAAATAAAAAATGCTCAACCAAATCAATAAAGATGTTATAGTAAAGTTTGATAAACATCTTTACGAACAAACTTACTCTTATTTACTGCAAAATAAAGATGAACAATTCTGCTTTCTATTTTGTGACACTTCTATTTCTGATTACAAGCTAATCATAAAACCTAAAAAACTCATCATTTTTGAGCAAGATAAAGAATTAGTAAAACTTGGTTATGCTCATGTTCATATAGATAAATCCTTAATCAATGAAGCGTATTATCGTTTCATGGAAAGTGAATATACAGCTTTAATTAATTGTCATTCACATCCATTTGAGCAAGGTAATGTGTGGTTTTCGGGGGTTGATGATAGAAGTGACGAGGAGCAAACTATTAATTTAATTGAACCTACTAACAACGTAAACAAAACATTATATTACTTATCTTTTGTATTTGGGCAAAAGACTATTGGAGCAAGATATTATAAACCTTTCGACAAAAAATTCCATCCGATTGAAGCAATTCATATAATAAATAGTCCTGTAAAGACAATCATCCCAACTAATAAAAAAAAAGATGGTGGAGAAGATGGTTTTGATAGTGAAGTTTATAATCGTCAAATATTAGCTTTTGGAGAAAATAGTCATATAAAATTATCTAAATTATCTGTTGCCTTGATAGGTGTTGGTGGTGTTGGTTCAATCTTAGTTGAAGGACTTTGTAGATTAGGAGTTAGAAATATAATTTTAATTGATAACGACAAACTTGATACCTCTAATTTAAACAGATTTCAAGGAGCAACTCACAACGAAATTGGTCAATACAAAGTTGACATTTGTGCGAAAAAAGTAAAATCATTCTTTCCCGATGTAGAAGTTTTACCAATCAATAGAAGTTTATTTGATTTAGAGGTTATAGATAATATAAAAGATGTTGATTGCTTGATTGGTGCAACAGATAATCAAGAAACGAGATACTTTTTAAATCGCCTTTCTCTTCAATATATGATACCTTACATTGATGGAGGTGTTGTTATACAAACAGATAACTCTTTCGTTACAGGATTAGCTTTAAGAATTGGCATCGTAGTACCAGGTCTAACAAGATGTTTTGATTGTAGTGAAATTACCTATTATAAGAATGAAGATGTTAGACAATTCTTTTTGGATGCAACTACTAAAAGTGACATCGAAAAACATGGATATATTAAAAATTTTCCCGAAATAAAAGCACCTGCTGTTTATCCTTTAAATATGTCTTTATCCAGTATTATGCTTTTAGAGTTTTTTAATTTATTCGTAGGATTTAAGCCTCTTTATTGGAATGTTATGATGAACTACATGGAACTAAACTCAAGCCTTAAAAAGTGTTTAGATGTAGATAACGACTATGAACCACCAACAGGATTATGTCTTAATTGTGAAGTTTACAAAGGTAGAGGAGATAGAGAACCACTCTCTTACTTCTTAAATAAGAATAAAACAATTGAATTACCAAACGTTTAAAACCATAAAACAATGTATAAAAATTTAGATGCGACTGAATTAGTGAATTTAATAGTTCAAGAGTGGAACATAAGAAATAGTTATCCTAAAAACTCTTGGGAATGGAATGATCATGACCATAATTGCTATGAAATTGGTAATGAATTAAGGGATAGATACGGTTGGAAAAATGAAGATTTTACTCATCTGTATTATTCGTCAGTTCGTGAATAAATATAAAAATAATAATAAAAGAGTCTGCAACAATAGCAGCGAATATGTTTCAAAACCTTGGATTTACTTCGCTGCTGAACCATCAGCCATAAAAAATATTCAACCAAAACCCGAACTATTTATAGGAAATTGAAAAGCAGATAATGCTTTTATGAAATTTGGAAAAGATGGGAAGTTAACTTATAAATGGATAATCAATAGAAGTGAAGAATTAGGAAGTTGGACATTAGAATATAATGTTTTATTTACCTCTTTTGATAAAAATGGTGTTACAGAGACAACAGGATATGAAATAACTTTTGTTAATACTAATAAGTTTATTTTTACTACTCAACAAGGCGTTTCATATGAAGCAATAAAAAAATAAATAATAAAACAGCATCTTCCAATTGGGTATAAATGCCTTCACAAATCGTTGTTGCGGGGACGTACGTCAAAACCAAACCTAAGAAACCATCAACTCCTCCCTCAACTCCGCATCAATCCCAGCAAATAAAAAGAGTTTAAACTCGGCAGCCGTGATATTCATAGCATTGGTAAAGCCACTCCTTAAATCGGTGATGGTCGATTGATCATCGTATAGGCGGATAACATTAAGTTTAGTGGGGGCAGTGGTATTGACACCTAATTGTTTAATATCCAATCGAATCGGTAGAGGATTCTGGTGCGGTAGGTAAAATAAATGTACACCACCTTCGCCTTTGATAAGGTTATAAATCCCATAGCCTTCTACACTGATAAATTGCTTTTTCTTGTGGAGTTGACAACTAATATCGAGTTCTTTAAAAATACGCTCATACATGGTCATTAAGGATAAAATCACCTCATCACCCATATTGGTAATACAAGACGTAAAGTGTAATTCTATTCGATCCATTTTTTGCTGTACAAAGCCTTTTCTAAATAAATTTAAAAAGACGACCCGTAGATAATCCTCCAAAAATTGCGATTGTAATCTATCAAAAGTAGCGGTGGTATATTGATAACCTTCTCGCAATTCGACTAAGGCTTCTCGCTGGAAAAATTTATCTTGAAGTTGTCGGCGTTCTTTTGCCCCGTAATTATTGATATTACTCATCACGACCGTACCGACTCTTTTCATCCGAAACGGAATTACAGGAGCAGAGTGTAAATATTGATTTCTAAAGCTGAGAATCGTTTTTTGTAAGTCATCCAATAAGTCGGCAATGCGGTTGGTAAACTCATAATATTGCCAATCCAAATTATCCGATTGATTGGTATCAATGACCATTTCGTCCTCCTCTTCCGCATCATCAAACTTTCTTGCCCGAACATCTTTTTGCAATCGCTCCACAAAACGCAAAAGCTGGCCATAAAATCGTTTGCCTTGTTTTTCGGCAGGTATTTTGGGTAGCCATTCATTGGCTAACGGGGTCGTAAAATCCAAAGTCGTTACACTCGGTACGAGATGTTCGCCATTGTAGGAAATTTCAAAAATAATCGGTTGATCGGTATAAGTTGCAATTAATTGATCCGCAGAAAGGGCGGTTAAATCTCGTTCAATTTGACGCTTTAAGGCACGTCCCCCCATTTTAGAATTAAACCCTCGTCGAGCGACCCATTCTAGGGCTTCTTTGGAGATATTTAAAATCGTAGTACGACGGACAAAGCCATCCCGACGCAATAATTCATCAATTTGCAAGTGAGCAATACTTAAAATATGCTCTAATTCCAACGGTTTAAAAATCACCATTTTATCAATTCGATTGATAAATTCTGGTCGAAAACGATTTTCCACTGCTTTTCGATAAACGCCGCTATCATCGGTGGTTTTTGTTTTAAAACCTAGGCGAGTAGAAGCCTGTCTTGCCCCTACGTTCGAGGTCATAATAATGATGGTATTGGTAAAATCCACCGTTCGCCCTAAAGAATCGGTTAAGCGACCATCATCCAACACTTGCAACAGCAAATCATGCACTTTAGGATTTGCCTTTTCAATTTCATCAAATAGAATAATCCCAAACGGACGATAACGTACCTTTCCTGTCAGTTGCCCTTCAGGATTGTAATAATCGCCTATCAAGCGCTGAATCGCCCCGTCATCAATATACTCATTCATATCAAACCGCATCAAGTGTTCTTCATTCCCCATAAGGAAATTACATAACACCTTTGCCGCTTGTGTTTTACCCACTCCTGTTGGCCCAATAAATAAAAACGAACTCATCGGCTTATCAGGATTATTGAGTTTGGATTTTATCACATGCACCACATCCGTCAAAGCATCTACCGCCTCGGGCTGACCAATTAATTTGACTTCAATCTTTTTGCGAATTTCGTCTTTTTCAAACGTATAAGATTCATCAAAGATCTCTTGATTGAGTCCACTAAAGGTTTCAAATTCTGAGCGAATTTCAGACGCATCAATGGTTTGATACTTATACTTGACCGATAATTGTTGTAGCAATTTCATTACGCTACCAGGTAATGCCTTTCGCCTTAGATAATTTCGCTGAATGGTAAATAATTGCGAAATGGCTTGTGTTGAAATTTTAGTGTGATGCTCTAATTCCAATAATCGACGCTGATGCACCACCATTTTTATGGCTTTTTCTAACTGTGGTTCTTCTACTCGAATCACTTGAAAGAGGTCGGCAAATCGTCGGTCTTGTTCTTGCACAATTTTCCATGCTTCGGGCGTCGCTACCAAAATGACTTGGATCAAGCGTTTTTCTAAATAATGTTTCAAGACATCACTTAGCGTCATATCATTTTGAGCGGATTTTCCAATTCGCTGCAAGGCAATCACATTATCAATTACAATCTTATCGGTATGCCTTGGGCTATAACAATGTTTGAGTTCTCTTCTACGATTTTGTACATGTTTTAAAATGGCTTCAAATCGCTTTTGCCACATCCCCACAATACTCATCCCTGCAATCACTCGATTAGGGTTGATATACCAAACCTTTTCTAACTGAATTTGCTTTTTTTCGCTATGTCGGGTCATATACCGATGCACCATTTCTTGTACAATTGTCCGCTTCCCTACCCCATCTTTTCCGACAATTACGATAGGTGTATTTTCTTCTTGATAGACTATCTTATACAAGCGTTCTACCAAATCCTCTTGATATGCCGCTCGATTGAGTTCAGATGGATATTTTTCATTAAAATCAAATCCGACTTTTTCCAATTCTGCTGCCCCATTAAAATTTGTCCCACCGCTTAATCTTGAGAAAAAGGAAAATAGGTTATCTTCTTCAAATGGAAATTTACCATCTTGAATATTAACGGTAAATTGTAACGTGGTATAAAATTCTCGTTTGGTAGAGGTGTAAGGTTCTATATTAACATTGGAATTATTATTGGCTTTTCGCTTTTGACGAATCAATTTTTCGACTACATCTTGTGCTTGTGCGGGTATGTTATATCGCCCTTTTTCATCTTTAGTGGCTATAAACATAAAGCTATCAAAAGCCGGCAAACACACAATCACTTTATCTTTCATTTCAAAATAAGCGAGTGTAAATTTTCCCTTGATAAATTGCTTACCTGCCGTAAATTCCATTGCCACCGATTTAAACTCAATCTTTGGCTCAAATAGAAACCACAATAAATCATTGGCATTTTGTCGCTGTAGCTTATAATTTTTGAAATAACGCCGAACTTCTTTTTGATACTTGGTGACGGCACGTTCAAATCGCACATCGGAAGCAATCGGATGTGGGAAAAACAACGGGCGTAGGTAGAATTGATTCTTCTTTTCTACTTGTATCGTTTGAACTAAAACGGGAAAATTTAAGGTGATTGTGCTCATAAAGTTTATTCAAATTCCAAGTCCCAAAATACAAATTCCAAATTTAAAATAGTGGTTAATTCATTATTTATAACGAATTTTCAATTAAAAAAAATTAAACCACAAAGACACAAAAGATCATAAAGAAAATTCACAAAGATTGGATATAGTCTTTGTGAACTTTGTGTCTTTGTGGTTTATATTTTGGAATTTAGGTTTTGGGATTTGAATTTGCTCCCGATAGCTATCGGCTTTGCCGCTATTGAATTTGATTCTGCAAGTTTGGATCTAGCTCAACCGCTTTTTGCAGATGAAAGTTCGCATTTGCTTCATCTCCAATAGTTCTTAGTGCATAGCCCAAATTCAAATGAGCTTGCGCATAATCGGGTTTGACTTCTAAGACCTTTCTAAACATTTCAACTGCTTTCTCTGGCTGATTCGTCATGCCATAAGCTGCACCGAGTCGGCCATAAATATCCGCATCTCCTCGACCTAAAGCAATGGCTTGATTTAAAACTTCAATTGCTTTAGCAAATTGCTGCTGCTCTAATAATTTTCGTCCCCAATCGGAATAAGCAATGCCTTTGTTATTTGTCGCATTGATATGATCTGTTGCCCCTGATCCTGTGATGCTAATGGCATAATTATAACACTCAATGGATTTTTCAAAGTTGCCTAAATGTAAATATGCATTCCCCGAAAGCACCCATGCATTGGCATAAGTAGGATGTAATTGAGTCGCTTTATTTAGGTAACTAATCGCTTCTTGCAACATAGCTGTTTTACGAGTCATATTTTCGGGTTGAATCGCTTTTGCAGTCGTTTCGCCCCCCATTGCATTATTGAGTTTGGCACTATTAACAGAGGTTTTTATATCCGTAACAAAGAGCGTATAATTATCTTTCCACGCAAGATTTCGAGTAAATGTTTTTACAGAAAACAGTAAAATGACAACCCCTAAAATCGGAATGAGGACGCTTGTATTAACGTGTCTTTTTATTTTAGCATGCGGAAAATAATTGGCTAATAAATACGCAATTATCAAACAAAAACCAATGGATGGCATATACATAAATCGCTCACTCATATTTGTACCAATTGGAAAAACGATATTGGATACGACAGAAAGTGTTGCAATAAAATAGATAATTCCAAAAGCAACAGGCGATTTTTTGGTTAAATTCAGTAAGGCATAAATTCCTAATCCAACATACAGCAAAACGGATAAAATCACTTGCCAATTTCCAAATGTCATAATATCTACATGACGAGGGTAATAATCATGCGTCAATGGATTGGGATAAATTAGGAGCCAAATATATTTTCCTAAGGTGTAAAATATAGTAGCAAATTTTTCAGTAAAGGATAATTCTACATACTGATTGTCTGTCCATTTTAGATAGGGATTATTCATCAACTCCATGACAGGTTCCCCATTTCCTAATGCCCCATCCGCACTCAACACACTATATCGAATAATTAAAAAGACAATGGCTGTTCCTAGTAAAGGTAAGGTAGTAGAAAATAATTTCTTAATATCAGTTTCCGCAAAAATGTATAAGGCTAATGGAATCACTGCCAAATAAGTAATGGCATTCTCTTTAGATAATAAGGCAACAAAATAGGCTAAGCTTGCCCAAACTAAATTGAGTTTTCCGCCTTCCAAATAATGCTTCAATACATAATACAACGCCCCTAAACTTCCCAATAAACACAAAATCTCGTCACGTCCTTTGATATTGGCAACCGCCTCTGTATGAATCGGATGAGTCACAAATAAAACCGTGGCAGCAAGGGCTATAAAAATCCCTTTTTGATTCATCGGATTACCATTCGGATTGAATAGCTGAAGCAGCACGATATATAGTAAAATCCCTGTTAAACCATATAACAAGACATTTACAAAATGACTCACCGTAGGATTTAATCCAAAAAATTGATACTCTACTGCAAAAGTTACTAAGGAAAAAGGACGATAACGTCCACCGGCTACTAGGCTTTTCTTTTGCTTAAAAAAGCCCAAAAACGTATCATGTGCCAATATTTTCCCAATCCCTGAAACGCCTTCTTTTGTGTAGTCATTATTTTGAATGACAATGGCATCATCTTGTGCATAATCATGCGTAATCGTGTTGCCATACAACAAAAAAGCAAGTACAAAAATCAAGACTTTGTGCAATTGCTGATTTGTCCAAAAGGAATCTTTGGGTTGTACACTTTTGACAACTAGCTTTTTAGGAGCAGCTTTAGATTTAGCCTTTCCTTTCTTAGTTTTAGGTTTCTTAGATTCTCGTTTTGCCAACTTTATTTAGGTAATAAGTAATAAGTGATAGGTATTAAGTAACAAATAATAGGTACTCAACTTATTACCTATTACTTATTACCTATTACTTATTACCTCATAATGGATTTTTCATATTTTCTAATCTCGGAGTTCCCATCAAGACCACTTCGCCTTTCTGTTCTCCTATTTGATGGATTTCTATACCTTGCCATTTTTTACCACAAGACTGATGCAAATGTGCATTATTTAAAATCAATTTCCCTCTAGGTTTTACAATAATTTTTCCATTGGGTGGCAAGGAAATTCGACAGTTAATTTCCAGCGTTGCCCCATCTTCAATGGTGATGTGTCCCTCCAAATCTTTGGCCCCTTTCCAATGCACACTATCTGCAATGTAAATATGGCGTTTTTCTCTGAATTTACACCATGTCTTGACGAGGAGTTTGCGTTGTTTTGCGTGTAAAATACTAAAATTTCGCCGCACTCTTCCAATTTGACAAGGTGTCCACGCTCTTTTGGACGCATTGTAATCCATCACATTATTCGAGGCTTGTGTGTTACAAGGTGGCGTTTTGGTACGTCCCCAGCAATTGGGATTCTTAGGCGTATCATCACAGCCATCATTATATGCCCAAGTATGTGCTAATCCTAATACGTGTCCAATCTCATGATTAACGATTCCTCGGAATGCCCAGGCTTCCTGTCCTGTTTCGTATAATCCTGCTACTTTCAAGGCATTTCCGAGTGCGACACCTACAGCCCCTTCATTGTAGGTTCTAGAGGCTACACTATCGGGATGATGCGGTAAAATAAAAATATTCAGCACGGAATCCGCTCCAATTCTATATTTTTTAATGACTGTTCTATCAAACAAATTATAGTCTTTATATCCGATATGTACGTATTTATATAGCTTATCATCATAATGACAATAGACTCCTTTTGCTTCTGGGTGTTCAGGATTGGTAAAGAGTCGATAACTAAAACGAAGTGGTAAGACTTTGGTATCATTGCCTTGAGGCAACCACATCTTTCTATTGTTTTTCAAATCCCGATTCATTTCAATTGTCAAACTCTGAGCAAACCGATAGGCATCTATGCCATTGTAGTTTTTAGAACTATCGGAAGCATTCATGAAGTGATAATTGACTCGAATATATTTCTCTGGAGAATGATTCAAATAAGCAGAATCCGTCGCATAACTCAAAGGGGTATTGCAGACGTCATACACTTTTCCCATTTGCTCCCGCTCTTGATTCGTTACAATTGTAGCATCTGCTTTGGTTAGGAAAGAGGTAGTAGCTTGGGAGGTGATAACTTCTTTTGGGGTACAGCCAATAATTAAAAATAAAAAGGCTAATAAGATATAGGGTTTTCGTAAAAGAGTAAATTTGAACCATAAAGACACAAAAGTACACAAAGAAAAGGCACAAAGCTTTTCTAAAAATATTAAATAGCTCTTATTAGGTTGAGTTTCTTTATGCTCTAAATAACTATCAGAATTGTTACTTTCTGGTTTATCCTCCCCCCCTTGAGAATTACTCAAAAAGTAAGTAAAGTTTAGTTGTATAAAACCCAGTAGTTTCTTCATATTTTTGGTATTAAATAGCCATTTAACAATAAGCCAATAGACTATAACAATTCAACAATCAGTTTTACAACACACTCCCCGCAGAAATTAATAAATCCCAAAAACGAGGAATTAAATCGGGACGAAAAGCAGCCGCTAAACTTACTGTAAATAAAAAGCCAAAGACAGCCCCCCAAAAGTGTGCGTCGTGTCCAATGTTATCATTACCATGACGACTCATATAATCGGAATACCCTAAATACAATAACCCTCCAATTACAAATGGAATCGGAATAACAAAAAATAGTAAAATAGTACTCCAAGGGGCGTAAAATATCAAAGCAAAAACCACCCCCGAAACACCACCTGATGCGCCTAATGCAGAATAAATCCGATTATCTTGATGTTTGATATAACTAGGCACAGAAGAAATTACAATTCCGCCTAAGTATAAGAGTAGATAAAATATTCGACCTTCTAACTCTCCAAATGAAGAGATAAAAGTCAATTCTACAATACTTCCAAATTCATATAATACATAAATATTGAGCAGTAAATGTATCCAATCTGCATGTACAAATCCAGAGGTCAAAAAGCGATCATATTGACCTAATCTTTTTACTAAGTCAGGTACAAACATTAACCGACTACGCATGGCAGGATTCTCAAAGGCTTGATAAGAAATCACGCCTGTAATTAGCACCAAGAATAAAGATAAATTGAGTTGTTCAGACATTTTTAATAATTAACAGTTCCCTAATAGCAAACTATTTTACTAATCTATTTAGATAGATTCGATACCAGTACTTTTATCCCCTAAAGTAAGATTTAGGGGATAAAAGATATTAATATAAAACGAACTATTTCATTTCTGCATAATATTTAAAAAAGTATGGAATGGTTTCAATACCTTTCAAGTAATTGAAAACACCATAAGATTCATTCGGTGAATGAATGGCATCTTCGTCTAATCCAAACCCCATCATCACGGTTTTGATACCCAATTCTTTTTCAAATAAAGCAACAATCGGAATACTTCCACCGCCTCTCTGAGGGATAGGGACTTTACCAAAAGTGGTTTCATAAGCCTTACTTGCGGCAGCATACTCTATCGAATTCGTTGGCGTAACAGCCGGCTCACCACCATGATGTGGGGTAACTTTGACCTTAACAGATGGCGGGGCAATAGATTCAAAATGACGAACAAATAATTCTGTAATTTTATCAGATGATTGATTTGGAACAAGACGCATACTAATTTTAGCATAAGCCTTTGAAGGTAAGACGGTCTTTGCACCTTCTCCAATATAACCACCCCAAATTCCATTTACATCAAGTGTTGGACGAATAGAAGTTCGCTCTATTGTTGTATATCCTTTTTCACCGTGAATGTCATCAATCTCTAATCCTTTTTTATAAGCTTCTAAGCTAAAAGGTGCTTCATTCATTTCCTTGCGTTCAGCTACAGATACAGTAGCCACATCATCATAAAAACAAGGAATCGTAATATGATTATTTTCATCGTGCATAGACGCAATCATTTGACATAGAATATTGACAGGGTTGGCAACTGCACCACCGTAAACGCCTGAATGTAAGTCAATATTGGGTCCTGTTACTTCTACTTCTACATACGATAATCCTCTTAATCCTACCGAAATAGAAGGCACATCATTGGCAATCATTGAAGTATCTGAAATTAGAATCACATCAGATTTTAAACGCTCTTTATTGGATTTTACAAATATATCTAAATTGGAAGAACCGACTTCTTCCTCTCCTTCTATCATGAATTTTACATTGCAAGGTAAAGCATCATTTTTCATCATGTATTCAAATGCTTTTACGTGCATATAAAATTGTCCTTTATCATCCGCTGAACCTCTAGCGTATATTTTACCATCACGCACAGTTGGCTCAAAAGGAGGCGTTTTCCATAAATCTATTGGATCAGGTGGTTGTACATCATAATGGCCATATACTAAAACAGTGGGTAAATTTGGGTCAATGATTTTTTCACCATATATAATAGGATAGCCATCTGTTTGGCAAGTCTCTACATTATCAGCCCCTGCTGCTACCAAACTTTGATGTACAAAATCTGCTGTTTTAAACACAGACTCGCTATAAGCGGGATCTGCACTCACAGACGGGATACGTAATAAATCAAATAACTCTTGAAGGAATCTGTCCTTATTTGTTTCAATATAAATAAGCACAACTTGAAAAAGAAACTAATTCGCG
>CAYLSF010000100.1:0-12325 GCA_964385675.1 uncultured Saprospiraceae bacterium | reverse complement strand
ATAAATTTTAACATTTAAATACAAATGATTAAAAGAACATATTTTGGATATTTATAATATATAATATATTTTTATATATCTAGTATTTTATACAAAAGAGAGCAAATTACATCACAAAATGAGATACTTTATTACGTCCGTTTTCCTATTATTTTATACGTTTAGCGTTTATGGTCAGGAGCCTTTTTTAATGAACGGGGCGAATTCAGGTGTAGGACAATATGGTTACATTGAAGCACAATCTTTAACATTCAATCGAATTAACTCGAATACCTTTAATAATATTTTTCAACTCGCAGCAAGATGGTGGGCAGAAGGTACAGAGTTTATCTATTACACGCCTGATAATTTAAGCTGTGGTACAGAAGATCAATCAACCAATAATTTTAATCATAATGATTTTCCAAATTGGGATGCAGGTGAGTTTGCTTTTGTATCTGTATATGCTCAGTATTGTGGCTCGCCGACTACATGGAGTCATACGCCAGGTTCTGGTCTTACAGGTTTCAATGAAAGAAGATTCTTAAAAATAGAAGTTGATAATGCTTACTCTGGAGCGTTATCGCCTTATGTGGTAGATAATCCAACAGGTACTCAAAATGTGGTAGGTTCATTCACCATAGATGCGGGTACTTATACGTCTGGTAACACCTTAACCTTAGACCGACTTTGGGTAGAAAATATAGGTACAGCAGGCGAAAGCACAGATATTCCGAACGATGGACTTTACTTATATTATGAACCGATTACAGGCTCAGAAGTATATGATGGAGACGGTAGCGAAAGTTCTGCCATTCTATATGGGGATTATGACTTAAATGCGACTAATAATAACGAGTATGGAAATACAGCATTGGGTATTAATATTCCTGCTTCTGGATTACGATTTTATTTAGTTATTAATGATTTAATAGATACTTATACGCCTACTAATGCCGTACTTTTTCAAATTATGAATGATGGTATTTCTTTTCAAGAAAATCAAGATGGACATAATAAAATGAGGATAGTAGAAATGGATATTAGTAATGGAACCTTTATACCGCTTCCTGTGGAATTGTTACATTTTGAAGCACAAAAAATCAATAATCATATTGAATTAAATTGGGCTACAGCTAGTGAGATTAATAATGATTACTTTGTTGTTGAGCGCTCAATAGATAATGATATTTTTATACCTATCGGTGTAGTAGAAGGGAGAGGTAACACCACCGAGCATACCAATTATCAATTTATAGATTTTGAGCCTCACGCTGGAGCGAATTATTACAGGTTAAGACAAGTTGATTTTGATGGTTATACTTCTTTTTCTAAAACGCTTGCAATAACTGTAAAAAAGGATTTTAACTGGCAAGTATATCCAAATCCTGTTCAATCCTTTTTAAATATTACGATTCCAGAATATTATATCAATTATGAACTCCAATTTTTATTGTATAATGAATTGGGACAATTAATAAAAGATTTAGCTGTAATGGAATATCAAAACACCATTAATCTTGATGTATTTAATTTATCAAAAGGTGTTTATTGGTTACAAATTAGAAATAGACAAACAGGAGAATTGGTTTTAACTCAATCTGTTGTGAAATAATTTTTTGATAAAAAGTGTAATCGTCAACTGGTGAGTTGCTATAAAGCACTAAAATTCTAAAGAATTAAGCGTTAGTTTCAACCTCTTACTCACCTGTTGACGCTTTTCTATAAATCTAAATTTCTAACAGAATCCCAACTTTAAAATGAGAATCCTGTTACCTTTATACATAGTTTAAACCTTACAGCATACTGAATGAAAGAACTCGCCTATATTAATAAATATTTTTGGAAGTATAAATGGCATCTATCTATTGGATTTTGCTTTGTTGTGCTATCCAATTTTTTCAAAGTATTACAACCTCAAGTTGTTCGCTATGCACTAGATTTGGTTTTTGAAAATATTGAATTATACCGTCAATATGATGGCTTTCAATCTCAAGCGGATTTATATAATATATTGGGTCAAACGTTATTACTTTTTGGAGCTATTGTATTGATTCTAGCTCTTATTATGGGCGTATTTATGTATTTTATGCGTCAGACTATCATCGTTATGTCTCGTTTGATAGAATATGATATGCGAAGTGAGATTTTCAAACATTACGAAAAACTAAGTCTTGCCTTTTATAAAAGAAATAATACAGGAGACCTCATGGCTCGTATTACAGAAGATGTATCTAAAGTAAGAATGTACATCGGACCTGCTATAATGTATTCTATCAATTTAGTTTCTCTGACCACTTTGGTCATTATTTCTATGTTAAGCGTCAGCGTGGAATTAACGTTTTATGCTTTATTACCACTCCCTTTATTATCCTTTTCTATCTATTATGTAAGTAGTATTATCAATCAGAAAAGTACAGAAATTCAAGCACAATTAGCAACTTTAAATAGTACGGCTCAAGAAGTTTACTCTGGCATTAGAGTGGTGAAGTCTTATGTACAGGAATTACCTATGGGAGGCTTTTTTAAATCTCAAAGTGAGGACTACAAAGATAAAACAATGGGTTTAGCTAAAGTACAAGCTATGTTTTTCCCCTTGATGCTATTGTTGGTTGGAGCGAGTACGATTATTACAATTTATGTCGGAGGATTATTAGTAGCCAAAGGAACAGTAACGCCGGGTAATATTGCGGAGTTTGTAATTTATGTAAATATGCTGACATGGCCCGTAACGGCTTTAGGTTGGGTAGCGTCCATCATACAAAGTGCTGCTGCCTCGCAGAAGCGTATTAATGAATTTTTAAATGAAGCGCCAGATATTGTAAGTCCTACGGATGAGTTCACTAAATTGGCAGGAGCAATTGAGTTTGATAAGGTGACGTTTACCTATCCTCATACAGGTATTACGGCTCTAAAAGACGTTTCTTTTAAATTAGACCCCGGTGATAAAATGGCAATTGTCGGTCGGACGGGTTCTGGAAAGACGACATTGGCAGACTTGCTATTGAGGATGTATGATGTAACAAATGGAGTAATCAAATTAGATAGTAAAGACGTCAAAACGCTAAGTTTAGCTTCTTTGCGAAAGAATATCGGTTATGTCCCACAAGATGTCTTTTTATTCTCCAATACTATTGCTAAAAATGTAGCCTTTGGCAAAGATGATGCGACACAATCGGAAATTGAGAACTATACAAAATATGCCTCCGTCTATGAAGACATAGCTGGATTTCCAGAAGGCTTTGAAACGCTAGTTGGTGAAAGAGGGGTCACCCTTTCGGGGGGACAAAAGCAGCGTATCTCAATCGCGAGGGCTTTAATTAAACAGCCCAATATTCTTATCTTAGACGATGCACTTTCTGCTGTGGATACGACCACCGAACAACGCATTTTAGGCTATCTTGAAAATGAATTAGCGGATAAAACAGCCATTATCATTACACATCGTATTTATAGCCTATTAGAGTTTGATAAAATAATCGTATTGGATGAAGGACGAATAGCTGAGATTGGTACACATCAAGAACTACTGGCAAACAAAGGATTTTATTACGAACTGTTTGAAAAGCAAAAATTAGAGGATGAGGTGGTTAGTGGTTAGTGGTTAGTGGTTAGTATTATAGAAAAAAAAGTCTCAAAAATCAATTATCGAAAGTCAAAAATCAAAAGTCGATTGTCGAGTCTTAAAAGTCGAATATGAAATTAAATCACTATTTTTTTTGTAGTTAGTGGCAAATAACTATTTTTGTATTGAAAGTATTAATTATTCGTTCACCAAAATTTAGACAGTAGTGGATTCTGATAGACATCAACGCAAATTTGAAAGCGTTTATTCTAAGACGATACGGGCCGGGAAGAGAAGAACGTATTTCTTTGATGTTCGCAAAACGAAGGGCAGTGACTTTTATTTAACTATCACAGAGAGCAAGAAGCGATTTGATAGTGACGGGTATGAAAGACACAAAATTTTTCTTTACAAGGAGGACTTCAACCGTTTTTTAAGCGGATTGAATGAGACAGTGGATCACGTCAAGCAAGACTTAATGCCTGATTACGATTACGATGAATATACACGTCGTCATCAAGAATACGAAGAGCGTAAGGCTAATGGGGAATTTGATAACAAGCAGCCAGACAACGACTATCAAGAAGTAGATATCGACAAAGACTTATCTTGGTAAATTTAACTATCTAAAAGTTAAATTATTCCAGTGTAGATATTACAAGCGGTTTTCCAATTTGGAAAACCGCTTTTATTTTGTGTCAATAAATATTCTCTGATGGATTAAAATCCTACTTTACCTAATTCAACCAGGTTAAATATATACATTCAAATAC
Organism: uncultured Saprospiraceae bacterium; assembly: GCA_964385675.1. GTDB lineage: Bacteria > Bacteroidota > Bacteroidia > Chitinophagales > Saprospiraceae > CAYLSF01. The sequence goes on along the minus strand of CAYLSF010000100.1, from coordinate 8,008 downwards.
CGTACAACTCACATAAACCCAAAAAGGAAAGATAAATAGTGTATTAGTAGGTTCTTCTAAAAAATAATACAACTCCATAATAATAGTCTTGGATAAAGGTATTACGCTATGACATCTCCATTATTGAATATATCTACTAATTTTTCTATCTTGGTAAAAATTAAAATCAAATGATATATCAACTCAAACTGCCAAAATCAATGGAGAGCTTATCAAATGATGAGTTATACGAGTTTTGTATATTGAATAAAGCGTTAAATATTGAGCGTGATGCGAATCAAAATATTATTATTATGGCTCCTGTAGGTGGTGGTTCTGGATTTTTTGAAAAAAAATTAGGTTATTATATTGAGCATTGGTTGATTTCAAATAATCAAGGTATTTCTTTCAGTGCTTCCACAGGTTTTTTATTACCAAATGGTGCAATGCGTTCGCCTGACGGTTGTTGGGTGAGTGATGAACGCTGGGCGAAAGTGCCTGATGATAAAAAAATAAAGTTTCTGCCTGTCGTACCTGATTTTGTCGTAGAAGTTCGCTCAAATACAGATACCCTAAAAGGAACAAAAGCTAAAATGCTAGAATGGATTGAAAATGGCGTACGTTTAGCCTGGTTGATAGATAGTAAAAATAAACAAACCTTTATTTATAGAGCAGATGGAACTATTGAAAAAGTAGTAGGTTTCGATAAAAAATTATCAGGTGAGGAGGTGATGAAGGATTTTGAGTTTGATTTGAAGCTTTTAGCCGCTTATTGAATAAATATAGATGTTCTGATAAACTTATTTATCAGAACATCCATACCATTAGCCTTAATTTACTGTCCAATCAATACAAAAGGTGCCCAAAAGCGAGGCTGTGCGGTAATTGGGTTTTCTAGCATTTTAAGTTTTGCATTTCGTAATGCCGCTGTATATGATTGCCCCTTCAAGTAATTTTTATAAAAATCAATCATTAGCTCACTACTGTATTTATCATTGACTTTCCAAAGAGAAAATAGGACATTTTTCGCTCCTGCGTAGATAAAGCTACGATTCAAAGCAATTAAGCCCTCTCCATATTCCAACCGTCCTATTCCACTTTCACAACTACTAAGCACCACTAAATCAGTAGAAATATTCAGATTCTGAATTTGACTTGCAGTTAACAATTCTTCGGTTTCGTTAGGATAACAAGCTAAAGCTGAAAATCTTGGTTCTATATGATTAACCAAGCCGTGTGTAGCAATATGTACAAATTGAAACATATTATCGTCTAAATTCTTTTGTAAATTACGCATCGTGGCGTTTTTCGACATTAGAATATTTACTTGTCCTTTATTTTGCAACAGTTCTTTTATTGTATTTACCTCTCGCTCTGTATGAGGTAATGCGGTAAAATTATTCCCTTCTATTCCTCGAAATAAACTATCATTTAACCATTCTAAACTCCTTGTTGATTCATTCATGGTGACACCATCCTCAAATATGGGAGCAAATGCTAAGATCGATTGATTTTGAACTTTTGGCAATTTCTGCAATCGCTCTAGTATAGTACCCGAATAATGATAGTTGATTTGGTACTTTTTTAGTAGAAAATCTAATTTATTGTAGCCCTTTACTTCTGAAGAAGCTAATAAAGTCTCAAAAGGCACATAGAACAATTGATTGTCAGGAACTATTTGTAAGATACTTTTATCCGCAATTATAGGCTCTACTTCTTTCAGCAGTAATTTATATAAATCATGACTCAGTGCTATCAACTCCTCCTTTTTCTTTTTTTGAATGGACAAGGGATTAGCTATGAACTTATTATACTTAGTGATATTTTCATCAAAAGTATCGGGTAATTTTTTTCTAAATACACGTTGCTGTTCTTTAGTAATAACATAAGTAAAAACGTAATTTTTGGTCATCATGTATTGTATAAATGCGGTTTCTGTATTGAGTGTAGATTGTACGTCCTTTGCAGATATAAGTTCTTGCTCATAAAATAATCGAGTATATTTAGGATAGTCTTTTTTAATCCTTTTCTTAAAAAGATCATATTGAAATTGAACATCTACTAATCTTTTCCTTAATATCTCAACCGTATCTTTGTTCAAAGTCGCATTTGACATTTCCTTATCAATTACAGTAATTTGCTGCTCAAATTCCTTTTGCTTATCCCGTTCAGCTTTTGGTAATACTCTATTTTTTACACTCAAGGCATCTAGTAGTGTTTCTGCTTTTCGTGTTTCTATAATTTTAAAAATAGATTTAAGGGAGCGTTGATCTGTTGGACTATTTTGAAGATACATATAGTAAAGATTGATGAGCGTGTTTAAGACATATTTATTATTATCATTGTATCCTTGGATTTCTTTTTCGTTATCTAATAATCGAATTTTATATAAACTATCCAAACTTAATAAAAACACACTACTCTTAATTGCCTCTTGAATATTAGTAGGAGTATGGTCATTTAATGCTTTTGTTGATAAGAAAGAAAATTTTTGCCTACATAACTTATGTACAAAATGTGTTTTTCGACTGTCCATTTGGTAAGTTAATGGATTATTAATATCTAAAGCTGGATGAATTGCTTTGATATATTTTTCAATTAATTGAAGCCCTTCATCCAATCGTTCTGTTTCCAACATAATTTGTACATGCAGATAGTATATATGCCAAAGTGCAAAAGGTTCTTGCTCAAGCTTGTCTAACATTGCAAAAATTTCCTTTATCCATACTTCCCCTTTATCATATTTTTCTAGTTTTACATAAGCTTGTACTAAGGCATACATTGGAAAAACTTGATATAGAAGCGGTACACCTACGGATTTCTGTTTTTCTAGGCACGCTTCATATATAGTTGGGGCTTTTTTAACATCTATTTCGTCATAAGCCATACCCAAATCATATAAAAAAGCAGCCATAAGCTCTGGGGTGTCTTTTAAATTCTCTGTTGCAAATTTTTGTGCTTCTTCTAAATATTCTTCCGCTTTTTGCTTAAAACCTGTTACATAAAAATCCGAGGCAACCATGCAATATATACTTGATACACTGTAAGGATCGAGCAACTTATATTTTTGCTGATATTGTAATGTTTTTTCACCATATAATAGTGATTGTTTTCGGTTACTAGTAACACTATAAAATCTATGTTGAAGAAAAAATATATTTGTATAATATTTATTATAATGTATTTTATCTTCATCAATAAGCAGTTTACAAACATCAATCTGCTTTTGTACTGTAGTATAATCTCCCTTCAAAAGATAAGCATTGATAAGTGCAAATTGTCCTTTTATCGTCAAAACTTTACTTTTTGTAGTTGCAATAATTTTTTCCGATAAAGCAATGGCACGTTTTACATTACCTTTAACATCTTCAAAAAGTATCTGATAACTATAAAGAATATCAAAATAGGGAACATCCTGCGTTGTATTTTCTAAAAACTGTGTAATTTCATTTAATAACTTCCTATCGGGTTCAAGCGATAAGATAGTGACGTCATAATACGCTTTCCAAATTCTTACAATCATCAAACTATTTGAATCGCCCTTTGCTTCGTACTCCTGTATTTTTGTTAACAGTTTTTCTTCAAATGCTTTCGACGGATAACTTAGCGTATCCAAATAGGTGTAAAATGTTTCAATATCTTCAATAACGTCTTTTGACAATTGCCCAAAACAAGAAACATAGGTACTCAGTAAGAGCAGTACCAACCATACTTTAATAAAATTCATAATGATAGTGATAAAGGTTAATAAATAAGAAGAGGATTTTATCTATTGAGGTGAGTTATAGAAATAGTTTAAAAATGAGTTCAATCTCTAATTAGCCTTAATTAAAATTCTCTCACAATAGTATAAAAGTCCTGTCTTCTTTAAGGTCAAGCGTAAATATCTAAAAAAAATTGAATTTATCATTTATTGAGGTTTAAAAAGAAGTACAGAAGATGCAACATATAAACCCGAAAATTATGGCAATCGCAAGAAAAGAAAATGACTAAAAATGCCCAAATTTTATTTTGGAAGACAATTTTTTCGATTTGATTCAATGCAATTTTTTATAAAAAACAGTCTGATCTGCACTAAAATTGAGAATTTTTCAATTCATCAAAGAATAAAATTTGGCTGATTTTTTTCTTGCGATTGCCATAACCCGAAAATATTGTCAAGTATAGCAGTTTACGCTAAAAAAATAACTGACCACTTATTTATCTATACAATCCACTTATTAACCCATATACCCCACTTATTGAATATCCCAATATATCATTGGAATCCTCCTGACATTTGCAAAGTAAATTAGAACTAATAACAGCTATTAAATTTTATACAATGACAAATTTTTATCAATTGACTTTCACGTTACCTCAAATCAACAAGCAATTAAAAATCAAATATTTATGTATATTACTTTTATTTTTCACCACCTCTATGTTGCAAGGACAACAGCCTTTTATTACAACTTGGAAAACGGATAATCCGGGAACATCGAGTAGTACTTCTATCACAATTCCGGCTACAACTGTAACAGGTTTGACTTACAATTATGATGTCGATTGGGATAATGATGGTACTTATGATGAAACGGGTATTACAAATGCGGTGACGCATGATTTTGGTACGGCAGGCACTTACACTATTCGTATAAGAGGTACTTTTCCTTACATGGGTTTCAATGGTACAGGTGATAAAGATAAATTTCTTTCTGTAGATCAATGGGGCGATATCGCTTGGTCATCCATGAATGGTATGTTTCGTGGTTGTAGTAATTTAACAATTCCTGCTTCAGATGCACCTGACCTTACGAATGCAACCAATATGGGTTTTATGTTTAATGATGCTGTCAATTTTAATAGTGATATAGGCCATTGGGATGTTAGCACTATAACCGATATGAATAATATGTTTAGAAATGCGATTGCTTTTAATCAAGATATTGGTGCTTGGAATGTAGGTAATGTTACAGATATGAACGGTATGTTTTATGGTGCAGATGCTTTCAATCAAGATATTGGAAATTGGGATATGAGTAGTGCAATATCTACGAGTAGTATGCTTCGAGCAGCAAGTTTCAATCAAGATATTGGAAATTGGGATATGAGTAGCGTCCTAAATATTAATAATATGTTTCAAGGGGCAACTGCTTTCAATCAGGATTTAAATAATTGGAATGTAAGCAATGCTTTTAATTTACAGGGAATATTTAGAGATGCTACGGCTTTCAATGGGAATATTTCTAGCTGGGACGTGAGTAGCATGACAAGCCTAGCTTTTGCATTTGATGGAGCGAGTGCATTTAATCAAGACATAAGTGGCTGGAATACCAGTAATATCACGACTATGGCTTTCATGTTTAGAAATACAACAGCTTTCAATCAAGATATAAGTGGTTGGAATGTCAGTAGTGTTACCACGATGAGTTTTATGTTTTCTAATGCTACTGCCTTTAATCAAGATCTTAGTAGCTGGGATGTCAGCCATGTAAAAAATATGACTTCTATGTTTAAAGATGCTATTGTTTTTGACCAAAACTTAGGAAACTGGACAATAGATAGTATTGAAACAATGCTTCTCATGTTAAATCTTTCTGGATTATCCGTGGCGAACTATGATAGTACATTAATAGGCTGGGCAAGCCAAAATATAGCAAATATAGAATTAGGGGCAGATGGCTTGAACTATTGCAATGGAGAAGCAGCTCGGAATATGCTTGTCACAAATGGTTGGATAATCACTGATGATATGAAAGATTGTTCGGTTTCTACTAATCGTGTGTTCAGTGAAGTGCCTTTAGAGATTTTCCCAAATCCAACTACGGCTAACTTAACTATCATGGACGGCGTAGGGCAAGCTACTATTTATAATATGCTAGGTCAAACCATTCGACAGTTTGCTATTAATAATGAGCAAGAAACAATCAATGTTGAAGATTTAGAACGTGGACAGTATATACTTTATATTAAAAAAGAAGATGGTCTTTTAGTTTCTACACGATTTAATATTTTATAGTACTTCGGCAAATCTTGTGAAACCCGAGTCACCAGATAAATGTAAGGAATCATTTACCTGATGACTATCATACTTTTCCCAAGATACCACAAATTTAAAGTTTCAGTAGTTTAGACAATTCCTTAGCAGAATTAACCAATTGATAATTTAAATCATATTTTGATTGTGCATTTGCGACAGTTCGCTGCTTTGCGATGTAGTTTTTACCATCTTTGACTTTTAGGGCAATAATGGTAACTTTTGCTGATTTCGGAATTAATCCAGTTGTAAACGTAGTCGCATTTTGACGATTAATATAAATACATGAATTCCTTTCCTCTAATAAAACATAAACTAACTCCTCCTCATCATCATTGTCATTTATGGTCAATATCATTTTTTTATCTTTTGGAATTGCGAGAAACCTATCACAATTAATCCAGCCCATTTTATTTTGAGTAAAAAAGTAATGTTGAACGGTGCTATTAGAAAGGTTTCCTCTCGTTTTAAAAGCAGTATCAAAGTCTTTCATCAATTTTCCTGTAGCAATATCCATTCTTTGATTTTGATACGCTATCCAAGCAGGATAAGCGGTCGAATCAATCTTATATTTGCTCAAATCTGTATGGTATTGCTTTAATTTACGATGATACACCTTCATCTTGCGATGATATCTATCTTGAATCTCTTTTTCAATCTTCTTTTTAGATATAAATAAAGACTTCAATCCCTTTTTTTTATAGACAATGTTTTCTAATTGAGGTTTTATTGGTTTTATTGGTCTTTGAGGTTCTACTAAGTTAATATAAAGCACTAATTCATGGAGACGTTTTTTATAGTATTCATGTTGAGTTTTATTTAGCATTAATTTGCCATTAGAGTAAGTTTTAACAAAATATCGAAATCCTGTTAGCGGATGATCGGGCATTTTAAAAGTAGTAAACTCAAAAGGTACTTCTGAAAACCCTTGATTGGTCGCTTTCCATTCCACCTCTTTTCCATTCTGAACACCGTCAAAAAGCTGCATATCGTCTTTCAATCTATCTGACGGCAAGCCGATTGTTATTGATTTATCCTCTTGCAGTTTTAAAATACGTCCTTCGGCAGTTGCTTGTAAAAACACCATTCCTCCAGTCTCTAGAAGTTGCTCTTCGCTATGTGTAGAGAGTTGGAGCATCATCATATCCTCTAATGTATAGGCTTCTTTTATCACTACTTGAATTTCATTAGACGTTAGCGTTTCACCATTTTCAAAGACAAAAGTGTTTTCATCAATATAAACTTTTGTTCCTTGCTGACCTATAATCAAGTTTTTTTCATTTTGATGAATTGTAAAAGTTTGGGTTCGTTTAGAGGCTTCATCCATAAGAAATTGATTTAATTCAGAGATTTGCACACCAACGGCAATCGCCTTTACATCAACACGACGATTATTACGCATTCCATCTTCATCGCTATTAGAAAATGATGGATTGTTCTCTCCGTATATATTAATCGTAATATCTTTAAGGTTAATCTCCTCGTTTTTTAAATACGCTTGCACTGATTTTGCTCTTCTTTGAGAAAGTGCAGTATTGTACATTTGACTGGCTCTACTATCTGTATGTGCCTCAATAACAATCTTGTAGATTTGGTTTGTTTGCTTTAAATTTACAGCAAATTCGGAAAGAGTATGTTCAGAAATTTCCTTTAAATAATGTTCATCTGTATCAAAATAAACAGATGCTTCTGATAGAATCTGCTGCCCAAATGAAGGCAAAGCACAACATAATGAAATGGTTAAGAATAGTGTGTATTTCATATTATTTTGAAATTAAAAATAGGTTAACAATAAAAGTATAAAATCTCCAATTTCTATTTCACAAACATGACATCAGTCAAGTCTAAAAAAATGAAATCCTGTAATTATTTTTTAAATGCTATGTATTGTAAAAATAAAGTATTTGGGGTATAGGTTAGGTTTCTTTAAATTGGATTATAGAAATATTAACGTTTTTAAGAATTCTTTTGTAAAAAACATAAGCACATAGCACACATAGTTAAAATAAT
>CAYLSF010000099.1:0-12356 GCA_964385675.1 uncultured Saprospiraceae bacterium | reverse complement strand
ATTAACGCCAGCACGTGCGGGTATTTAATGATTTTTTCTGAATAATCATTAATAAACTTTTATAAAGTTGTAGTACATAGTTTAATAGAATTCTCTATGTGTTCTAATGTGTCTATGTGTTGTATGATTTTTGTTTTGCTATTTAGATTGTCCCAATTCTACAATCTTTAAATTCATTGAGTCGCTTACTTTGTTTTGTATTTAATTCTATAAGATGTCAGAAGTCAAAATTCTCTTCAGCTATTGAATTCATTATCAGAACCTGTCTATTTGATAGATAGAAGTTGAAAGAAGGGCATTTTTAATGAGTGAAAAATCTGACTTCTTAAGAATAATATTAATTCATCAAAAAGAAGGACTTATGAAACACTGGAAGCTAATATTTATCATTGTTACATTGATTATCAATTATACTTTTGGGCAAAATTCTACGCAACCACCCACTGTTATTTCAAACCCAATTTACTTAGGCTTTGATGTAGATTTTAAAGGAACAGAAAATTTAATTTTAGTACCCGAAAATCGTTCAAATCCTAATAGCCGGTTGATACCTGTTCATTTTCTAAAATTGGACGCTAAAGAAAAAACGAACTTACCACCCGTCTTTTATTTCAGAGGAGGGCCAGGAGAAGCTACTTCACCCAAAGACTTTTATCCCTATTACACCAAAAGCAAACGTTCGGGAGCTTTTGCATTTGAAGTAACGCAGCTAAACCAAAAACATGATGTGATTTTAATGAGTCAAAGAGGTTCTTCAATTTCTAGGGGATTACCTTTATATCGGTTTAAATATCAATACTACTTGGGAAATAAAGACGAAGCACATGACTTTAAAAAGCAAAAAACAGCTAAACGTGCTGCTCTTAGTAAAGCCCTAAACGAGTATGAGCAATTAGGAGTTGACCCAGCAGGATACGATATTATGAATTTGATAGCCGATATTGAGGATGTTCGAGCATATTATGGATATGATAAAATAATGATGGTTGGGAATAGTTTTGGTTCTCAAACAGCGTTAGCTTATTTGCAGAAATATCCGAATCGGGTAGATAGAGCATTTTTATCGGCAATTGAGCCTTTAGACCATACCTATGATGCACCCGATGATTTATGGCAATTATTACAACGAATCGAACAACGAGCATTACAGGATGAAAAATTAAAAAAGCATTTACCTAAAATTGGTTTATTAGAAGCATTTAAAGTGGTGGTTCAACGATTGAGAAAAGCTCCTGTATCGGTTGTCTTGGATTTTCCAAATGGTAAAAAAGATACCGTAGTGATTGGGTTAGATGATTTATACCAAAGTAAAATGTATCCTTACTCTAAGAGTCGAAAAAACGCATTGGAAAATTTTCCAAAGTATATCACAGAACTTTATCATGGTGATTATCGCTCTGTAGCTTTAGCTGCTTTAGAGGGTCGAGTAGGATATGAGACGGATGATATTATGCCGCTTCAAGTAGATCATAGTTTGGGTATTACAGCAAAAAGATTAGCTAAAATTGACCAACAAGAAGCTAGAAAATGGCTGGGAGATATCAATATTCGATATAAACAAATCAATGGCGTCGCTACATCAAAAGTGGTAAATGATGATTTTAGAACTCAAAAACGAACAACAATCCCTATGGTCTTATTTCATGGAGATTTGGATAAAAACACGTCTATTAATAATGCTCATTATTTAATGAAATACTTAGAAAATGGACATTTAATTATAGCTAAAAATGGTACGCACGGCACCAAATGGGATGCTTTCCTAAAAGATGAAGCCTTTGGAAAACGAGTCTTAGCCTTTATGGATATTGATTTTGAAAAAATATCATTCCAGCAATTTAAGCAGCAATTACCAACTTCTTTTGAATTTGAATCATTGGAATTTACACCAATTGAAGGGAAGGCTCTTTTTGAGATATTAATGGAGAAAGAGAATTGAAATTATGGACTATTTTTATTAAATTTGAATAAATCAAAAAGATAAAATGAGTTTAAAATCCTTCAAATATTGGAAGCGAGAAGAGGTACAAGATACTTTTGGGTTAAAGCGTGTTTTTAAAATGCCTTTAATGGGAAATTGGTTGGATGTAAAGCAGGAATTGATAAATGAAACAGAGAAACAGGAATTAGAGCAGCTGAAAGAGGAGTTGAATATTTATGGCTCTGATTGGAATGAAGCAGCATTAAAGTTTTTTTTTCTAGGTCCACTGATGCGATTAGTGAATTTTCACGGAAAAGTTTATCATCCTTTTTTGGAGCATACTTTAACGGCTTACATCGGGAAAAATACAACTTCTGGTAAAGTTGATTTTATGGTAGCACAAGGGGAACAAATTCCCAAAGCACCTTATCTTTGTTTACATGAGTACAAACCCGAAGAAGGAACTAGTAATGATCCGTATGGTCAATTGTTGATAGCAATGGTTGCTGCACAACAAGCTAATCAAAAAGTTGGGTTAAGTATCCCCGTTTATGGTTTGTACAATCTAGGAAGTATATTCTATTTTGTTTTATTAAATGATAAAAACTACATGAGAAGTAGTCCCTATGTAGCCAATGAAGATATATTTGATATTTTTAAAATACTGCGAAGAGCTAAGTCTGCATTATCAACGATTGATATAAAAAAAGGATGAGCAATAATCGCCCATCCTTTTTTGATTTAAAAACTAAGTAACCAGTTAACCAATCACCTAATAACTATTCCTTCGGCTTAAAATCCAAAGAAACAGAATTAATGCAATAACGCATTCCCGTAGGTTTCGGACCATCGGGGAATAAATGCCCTAAGTGACCACCACAGTTTGGACAACGCACTTCTGTACGTACCATTCCATGGCTGTAATCTACCAGTTCCTCTATTTTGGCTCCATCTTTTTCTGCATAGAAAGCTGGCCAACCACAGCCAGAATTATATTTTTCATCACTTGTAAATAATTCATAACCACATGCCTTACATTCATAAACACCATCTTCAAAAAAGTGATCATATTCACCTGTAAAAGGGCGTTCTGTACCTTGTTGTCTTAGCACCTTATAAGAGAGCGGATCGAGTTGCTCTTTCCATTCTTGTTCAGATTTTTCGACTGTATATTGCTTATCTTTTTTCATAGTAAAATGTGTTGATGTGTTTGATTTAACTAACGAGGATGTAACAATAGTAGAGGTTAACGGTTTATAAAGCCTATCTATTTATCCTAATTACAAGCAAAATTGATGAAATATTAAATTAGATATTTCTATATTTTCGATTAGGATTTTGCTTTATATTAAAAACTGATAGAACATATACTTCTTTATTCTCAATCGAATAAATTATCATGTATTTTGAGAATCTTTTTAAGACGGCTCTACGATAATGCTTAAAATCAATTGGAAATATTTTGGGAGATTGAGAGATAATACCAAAATAGTCATAGAGTTCCACCATAAAGTCCATTCCTAAACCCCTCTTTTGACTTTCATACCAATTATAGGCATCATCTATTTCTTGAATCGCTCTGTTTTCAAGAATTATTTTATATGCCATATTTTTCCTTCATTTGAGCTTTGAAATCAGTTAAAGAAACTCCTTCTGAAACACCATTTTTTAAATCTTGATAGCGTTTTTCAACTTCTTCTTGCTGCTCCTCATTAAGCAGGCTCTCTGTTTCTATTGTTTTAAATAATTTTTCAAGCACAAATTTTCCAAAAGTTATTTGCTCTGATTTATCTAATTTTAGAAACTCATCTTTCAACACAGTTACAGACATAAGTTGATATTTTGTATAATTAAAACTAAATTAAAGATACTAATTTTACTAATACAACTCAATAGTTTTAATTCTAGTTTCTTTTCTTCTGTTTGGATTATCTCCTTTCTTAGGCATTTTAAGTATTATGTCTAAAGTGCATAATATCACCATCCGTTACGACATATTCTTTACCTTCTACGCTCATTTTACCCGCATCTCTTACACCCGATTCTGAGCCATATTTAATATAATCCGCATATTTAATGACTTCGGCACGGATAAAACCTCTTTCAAAATCAGAGTGAATAACGCCAGCCGCTTGAGGGGCTTTACTCCCTACTTTTACAGTCCATGCTCTTACTTCTTTTTCTCCTGCGGTGAAGTAAGTGATTAAGTTTAGCAATTGATAACAAGCTTTGATGACTTTATTGACACCAGGCTCTGATAAACCTAAATCATCTAAAAACTCCATACGCTCCTCGTAAGTCTCCAACTCAGCAATGTCTGCTTCAATTGCAGCACTGATTAATAAGACTTCTGCATTTTCATTTTTGACCAATTCCTTGATTTGAGCTGTATATGCATTGCCATCAACGACCGAATCTTCATCCACATTACAAACATACATCACAGGTTTCCATGTCAACAAATAGAAATCTGTAATAACAGGAATTTCTTCGGGTTCATGAGGAAAAGAACGGGCATTATTTCCTTCTTCAATGTGTGCTAACAGTCGAGTCGCAATTTCATGTTGACGAATCAACTGTTTATCCATTGACTTGATTTGACGCTTGAGCTTATCTAACCGTTTTTGAAGTGTTTCCGCATCTTTTAACTGTAATTCGGTGTCAATTACATCTTTATCACGTACAGGATCTACACTTCCGTCAACGTGTACTACATTATCGTTATCAAAACAACGAACCACATGTACAATCGCATCTACCTCTCTAATATTACCTAAGAATTGATTACCTAATCCTTCTCCTTGACTTGCACCTTTTATTAACCCTGCAATATCTACGATTTCTACCGTAGTCGGTACAACACGCTGAGGATTAACCAATTTTTGAAGTTCCTTTAACCGCTCATCGGGAACTGTAATAGTTCCTACATTTGGTTCTTTTGTTGCAAAAGGATAGTTTGCAGCCAATGCTTTAGCATTTGATAACGCATTGAATAAGGTTGATTTTCCAACGTTGGGCAAGCCAACAATACCACATTTTAACGCCATAATATTTAAGTGTAATCCCGATAGCTATCGGGAAAGGTAAAAGGTTCAAGGTATAATTTGATATGTTTACACCTCGAACCTTAAACCTTATACCTTTCTTTATTTTTCAGTTCAAGTGATTTGAATCAATAAAAATTCGACTTAATTTTAGCAATCTTAACTAAATTTGTCCCGATACCTGCCTGTCGGCAGACAGGGCTATCGGGAGTCGAATCATATTTCGAGGTGCAAAGATAATAATTGCTAATTAGGATTTTAATAACGATTGTAAATATTCAGATGAGATAGAATGGCAGAAAGAGTTTACTACGTTTTCAATACGGCTCTATTCTCTGTTCTCGTCTCTCTATTCTAAATTAAATAATAACAAAATGAATCACATTAAATATTGGAGTGTCATTGTAAGTTTATTACTATTTTTTGCGTGTCAGCAGGCTGAAGAAAGTGATGAGGTCGAACAGGAAGAAGCACAGCAAACACAACAAACGGAGGAAACCACAGAAAGCCCAAGGATTGAACAACAGGGAGTAACATTGACCTCTACCTTAAAAGAGCTAAGGATTAGGGATAAAGCTGGATTAGAAGGAAAAGAAGTTGCTCGTTTGGATGAAGGAGCAACAATGAAGTATGCTGGAGAAATTAGTGATTTTACGACAGAGATTAAATTAAGAGGTGTCAAATACAATGATCCGTGGTTAAAAGTAGAACTCGATGATGGAAAAACAGGATGGGTATATGCTGGTGCGGTTAAGTTTACTTTGAATAAAGCTGGTAAAGTTTTAACCGAGCAAATTGTGACCAAGCGTTTATCGCTGTTTTTTGGACAAGAGGAAGTCCCTAAAATTGAAAAATATCAACAACTGTATGCTGCTGCAACGACAGATGCGGAATTTGCAGAAGCATATCAATTGGGAGAAGACCTTCAAACTGCTCTTAATCGAAAGCTAGAAAATAAGGTTGATTTATTTGATCAATCCGATTTCCCTGATTTATTTTGGATTGATGAATCCCTACCTGCTTTGGAAACTGCTGTAGTTGCGGAAGGGACACAGTATTATTTGTTTTTTGATTATAAAGCCCTACTATCTAAAGCGACTAAAACAAAAGGTATAGCGGATGATGATTTTGCAAATTTCCAAATCCAAGTGAATCCATTAGATAGCACAGAGTACTTTTTTAAAGCCTGGTTTTTACAAACATGGGATTATGGCGGTTATAGCCTTTTGGGGCAAAATAAGCACTTCGAATTATTTAATTTGATGGAAGAAAATCTGAAAAAATCGAAGCTATTTGAGAAAGGTTATCAAAAAATTAAACAGGAAATGATAGAAGATATAACTCAATATATGCAGTTTGGAGAGGGGAAATATAATATACTAGTGGAGGTCGATAAGATTATTACAGCAGACTATAGTTGTTTAACCAAAGATGATAAAATTGCACTCGAAACGCGTCGTAAAATGTTTGAAGACCCAGAAGCGAATAAGTTAGAGTTGAATATGAGGGATCAGTAGGGATTTGGTGATTGGTGATTGGTGATTGGTGCAAATTTCGGAGAGTCTTATTATAATTAGGTTCCTTATCGTATTTTAAATGAATATTAGCCGTTAAAATTCATTTAAACTGTCAGATACGTTATGGATTTTTAGCAACAATCAATCAAACTTAAACGTTTTGTAACCAACAAAGTACAAATAGGAAATCTTATCTCTTTTTAAAAAAGCCAACCAACTTATCTTGTCAATTTAAAAACTATGAATTTAGAGCCTATGAAAGTATTATTGCATCGTTTACAACCTGTAATCTATCTTTTAGTGAGTGTATTGCTAATTCAAAGTTGTACCTACACACAGAAAATTAAAGATGGTCAAACGGCTTTTGAGCAAAAACAATATGACCTAGCAACTAAGATGTTGCGGACAGAATTTAATAAATCTAAATCTTCTTCCGAAAAGGGAACAAAGGCTTATCAACTAGGGGAGTCCTATCGAATTCTAAATCAACCTGAAAAATCATTGGAATGGTATGAAAAAGCCTATGATTTTGGATATGGACCTGATGCGTTGAAAAATAAAGCATTTGCACTGAAAGAAATGCAACGTTATGATGATGCAGTATTGGCATTTGAAGATTTGATAGTGGAGACAGGAGAGCCATTTTTATGGCGAAAAGAGGTCGCCGCTTGTAAGCAAGCGAGTCAATGGCAAAAGGATTTGGAGAAGAATCAATATAAAATTGACAAATTAGGATTCAATACAGGGGCAGGAGAATATGCGCCGTCTTTGTACAAAGATAATCAATTGGTCATTACATCTGATCAAGATTTAAGTAAAGGAGAAGAGGTCTATAACTGGACCGGTCGATCTTTTTCAGATTTATTTTTAGTGGATTTAGAATCGGGGAAAATCTCTGCTTTTGATTCTAAATTTAATACGGAATACAACGAAGGAACAATTGCTTTCAATAAAGATTTTACAGAAGCCTATTTTTCAAGATGTGGTACAGGAGCAAAGGTTGATGCGGATTACTGTAAAATCATGTATTCTAAATTTAGCAATGGCAGTTGGACAATCCCTGTCATCATGGAATTTGTAGAGGAAAACACAAACTATGCACATCCTACATTATCGGAAGATGGCAAAACGCTTTATTTCGCTACAGACTATTTAGATGGGTATGGTGGTTATGATATTTATTATTCCAATAAAACGGGAGATGGTTGGTCATTGCCCGAAAATTTGGGGCCTGCTATCAACACAGAAGGCAACGAAACCTATCCTTATATGGATCAAGATACCCTATATTTTTCTTCTGATTTTCACGTGGGGATGGGGGGAATGGATATTTTTAAATCCTATAAAAACTCAAGCCGCAGATGGAGTCCATTGCAAAATTTAAAAGCTCCAATTAACTCAGGTTCGGATGATTTTGCTTATGTCGTAGATTATTTAGCGTCTAATAATAACGAGGAAATTTTACAAAGCGGCTACTTTACATCGAATCGTGCAGGAAAAGGAAATGATGATATTTATCAATTCACGAAATTAGTGCCACCACCTGTAAAGGAGGAAGAACCAGAAGTACAAGAGGTTATTGATACGACAACTGTTGCAGATACGCCTGATGAGTCAGACAATAAGACCTTTCAATATATCTTAACTATCAAGACTATCGAGAAAGAATTTTCTGTACCAGGTGATCCAAGTTCTACGGTAAAGGGTAGGGTAGCATTACCGAATACAAAAGTTCAGGTTAACGTTAGAGATACGTCTTTTACCTTCAATACGAATGATAAAGGGGAGTATGAAATTGAATTGGAACTAGGACAGTATTATAATTTCTTTGGTACTAAATCCACATATTTAAATAATTCCACAAGCTTTTCAAGTCGAAATATTAAGGAAGAACCAAATCGCCCGATACGTAGATTTAGAGTGGATTTGGAATTGAATAAAGAAATTCGAGGTAAGGAAATTCGTTTGGAAAATATCTATTATGACTTGGATAAGTTCTTTATTCGAGATGATGCGAAGCCCACTTTGAATGATTTAGCTAGAATGTTGCGTGAAAATCCAACGATTAACATTGAATTATCGTCGCACACGGATTGTAGGGGTACAGGGTCATATAACCAATGGTTATCTCAAAAAAGAGCAGAATCAGCCATCAATTATTTGATAGAAAGAGGCATTGCTTTTGAGCGGCTTGTACCAAAAGGTTACGGAAAATCTAAACCTGCTGTGAATTGTGCGTGTAGTTCTTGTTCCGATGATCAGCATCAAGCAAATCGTCGAACTGCTTTTACTATTTTGGACTAGGTTATTTATCGGACATAGAGTTCACAAAGGAGACACAAAGCACACGGAGTATAAATTTTATTAAATCTCTCTGTGTACCTTGTGTTCCCTTTGTGAACTCTGTATCCAATTGATACATTTCAAAACAATATTTTAACTCAAAAATTATCTTCTTATGAACTCAAAAATTATTGTATCTCTATTATTCACCCTTTTATACTTATGCTCTTTTGCTCAAGAGAAAGAAAAACCTTTTCAATCCAAATATCTAACTGTTGGTAGTGGTCTCTTTAGTGCTTTTGGAAAAGAAGAGGAAGGGCTAGGGATTCCATTAAGTATTGGTTATCAATGGTCTAACTCTGAAAAGCCAGGAACTAGATATAATCTTAGCCTTACTAGAGGCAGCTATACACCAATTTTATTTTTGGGATCAAGGGAGCAGTATTTTCGATTAAGCACTTTTGAGGGGATTATTCATTATGATTTATTACGTTATAAATCCTTTTCTTTAACAACTTCGCCAGGTATTTTTGTAGGTTATTCTGTTGGATTATTAGGAACAGGAGCTTCTCGTAATTCTGATGAATTTCTACACTTTTATTTTGGAGGAAGATTGTCGGCAGGGCTCCGATATGCACCACCCAAAAAACGAGTAGCCTATGAACTGCGAGGTATAAATGTTTACGTTGGACGTCAAAGTTTTACCTCTAGTGGAATTTTATTTGTTGTAGATATTCGATTGAATAAAGAGAAGGAGTAGAACTTTTCAACCTAATATATACAGATATTTTTAGGCTACTAATTCTGTAACATTATCTTCTATAGGTGTTAAGAAACCTAATGTAATATCAGACCTTAGAATGCCTTGTTGTTCTAGTCTTTCTATCATATTAACATCTGTATTATTTTCATATATCCAAACTTGACCATTAGTCTTTATCTCAATATGAAAAACAGTATAATGTCTGAATTCTTTTTTGTGCCACCCCATTTTTATAATAATGAATTCTGACTGTGTGGCATTCACAATTAAGCGACGTTTCAATGACGGAATATTACTACTCTTTATGGCAGCTCTATATTCCATTTCTGTCTGTAAAATAGTCTTATACTTATTTATCTTTTCCATACTACGATTCTTTGGCTTGCGATATTAACGACAATCAAATTAATATGATATTGTTCAAGTCTGCGTTTGATAAATTTAACTTTCATTAATTGGGAATAGGTAGCTTGACTAATAGCAAGGAACAATAGTCTATTGATATTGGCTTCTTTCAAAGCATCTCTATAAGTTAAATATTGTCCGAGTGCTGCATGAAAGCCATTTAAAATAGAATTTGAAAACGTTTTAATTTCAACCGCAATTTTAATTCCTTCTTTTTCTGCTCCAATTATCTTCTCTGCTCCTAAATCAATCTCAAAACTTCATTCCCCTTCATCTATATCTACCGATAATGGATCATCTGTAATATCCCATTTATCATTAATTAAAGCTATTTTGACAACTTCATGAATGTTATCTCTTCTTGGCATAAATTTGATTTACATATAAAATACGAATTTTTAATTAAGCGAAAAAATGATTTGAAATTTCGTTGAATACGAAATTTAAACTTTACACACTATTGAATAAGTTTAATGATTTTTCTTGGTTAAAATTATAAACTTGATGAAACGGTCAAACGATGAATATTTGATAAAATCCGCTCCCTCATCCACTCCTGCTGAACCTCATTTAACTCCTCCAAAATATGTCCATGTTCCTCATTAAAATCTAACCAAATATCAGAAAGACATTCTTTTTCAATAGCTTCGATACGCTCTGCATTATGAATATCCAATGCTCCAATTTTTGAAATCGCACTTTGTAAACGATTTGGCGTAATATACGAGCGAATAGCTTCTAGTAAAAAATCTAGAGATTGAGATAGAGATTCAACTTCTACCTGAAATGACTATTTTTCAGCTTGATGATATTGTTCATTTTCCTCAAATACAGGGTTTTTGATCTTGATAATTGGTCGAATTGGTAAATTAAGGTGGGTATGTGCTAAAGGCTTGACAACGATTCCTTCAATTAGGTTAGGTTCAATTTGGGGTAAGTTGAATAGACTCGGCATGATTGAATTGATTTGAATATCAAATTCAACTACTTCATTAAAATTTCCTTTAAAAAGTGGTTGGGCATGTACAAGTTGAAACTGCTCAAAATAGTCAAGGGCTTCTGAATAATCCAGATAAATCTTTTGATTATCTTCATTAATGATGGCAATATCAAAAGCACAAAAGTGAATATCAGGGGTATAATAAATACCCGTTTGAATAGCTTGCACTTCATCATTTTGTTCGACTTTATCATGAGGGTAATAACCGCCAAATAACTCTCCATAGATGATATATTGAGTAGCCTTTATATCATTACTTAATACCTCAAATAGTTGAATGATTTGATTTTCAATACGTTGAATGACAGTTTGAAATCCGAAAAAGTCATCCGTCCATTTTAAGAGGGCTTTTCGTTTCGCAAAGTGGAGTTGCTGGTTTTGATAAATAAAGCTAAAGTTAGCACCATGAATTTTTTCGGTGACGACCCATTCCATCTTTTCCAATTGAGTATAATTTTCGGTAGTTAATCCTAACTTTTTTAGCGTTTTGGGCATTTTTTCATAAGGTGTGAAGTCTAAGTCGTCCATGAACGAGAAGTTTTAATTATATAACCTATAATGAAACCTCAACAATATTGAATAAACTTTCAGTTCCTTTGATAATAGTTTTGTAATGATTTTTAGTGAACTCATTTTCAAAGTTTTGTTATGAATTTAATTTTTCATAAAGTAATCGAATGTCGTTAGTCGAAAGTCGTATCTATTGAAAATAGAATAGGGCTTAGATTTATCGTCTAAGCCCTATTGCCATTAGGTTTGTTTTGTTGTTGAATGTAAGGTGCTGATTATTTAAAATTGTTAATCAGTGATACAGATTTAAGGTTGAATATCTAAGAGACTCAATAAATAAATGTAATAAAAAGTAGTAGTTTAGAATAAATTGTCAATGTCAAATTGAAATGATATAATCAACTTCAATTAATAACTCTGTAATACAGCAGTAGTCTTCGTAAAATTATTTAAATGTTTTAGTGTGACTTCAAGCATATCATCTATTGATAAAGTTCGAGGGTCTAATTTTAGATAGAAACTACTCTTCGGAATAGCCGCTTTCTCAAAATAAGAACTTCCATATTGAAAAGACAGTGATAAGACTTTGAGTGGTATATTTAATTTTCTTGATAAATTCCAATATTTAGGAAAAGCAGTTACTAAATCATCTTCTGTATTCAATACAACATCTTCTCCGCTCATCAAAATCAATCTCACTAAATCTGTGGTTGAGCGTCTCGAAGGATCTGTGACAGAATCTTTAGAATTGGTTTCAGAAATATATCGAGCTAAAACTAATTCTGATAAAGTTTCGCTAAATCCCTCTTTCTTTTTAGAATCGTTTCCAGTAATTAAGATTATCATTTCTCACAATATTTATTCAGTAAAAAAGCTAGTATGCTTATAACAAATTACATACCAATTATAATAC